>CAYSGL010000095.1:0-6006 GCA_964430725.1 uncultured Pseudobdellovibrionaceae bacterium | reverse complement strand
GGATGACAATGAATTAAAACCCTAACGCCTTTAGTTTTTTGTGGGCGATGGTCGCGGCGAATTCATGGCCGGTGCTGTTCGGATGACTGCCGTCCGGCAAATTGTCGAGATAAGCGGGGACATTCAAATCCGAAAATTGGTCGATATAGGGAATGTTATGCCCCTTGCATAATTTTTCTATCAGCGTGTTGGTCACAATCATATCGGAATTAAAGTTATAATATGGCCAGTCATTGTAAACGATGGCGGGCATGTGTGTTTCATTCACGGGAAAACCGCTGAACACATAAATTTCACCAAAATTCTTTTTCGCGGTGGTGAGGATATTGATCCATAATTCTTCTTGCACTTCTATCGACATGATAATCGGTGCGTTGGGCTTGTGAAACCGGATGACATCATTGCACGACACTTCGATCATCAACACATCCGTCTGGCGCTGGATGGCTTCACCGCATAAACGATGCCAATAATCATACGATCGATCGCCGGATCGTGCGAGGTTACACAAATAATACCCGCCGGGCTTGTCGGTATTGAGTTTTTTAAACAGTCGCGCGACCCAGCCGCCGCTCCCGTCCTCATCAAAATAGCCGTTGGAAATAGACGTGCCCAGAAAACTGACGGATTTATAATTGCTCATGGGGAATGGCCTGCTGGTTCTCCTGACAGACTATATGAGAATATCAGAGGAATTTTTTAAGTAAATATGGCGTTTTCCGCCAATAAATATTTGAAATCCATTTAAATAAATGAATTTATTTGTCGATATTTTCCCTGTTGAACTCGCTTTTTATCAAGTTTCCGCATAAACGGGCGCTTGCTCGGTTCTTTATTGTATTTATACTTCATTAATACATGAGCTGTATTTGACAGTCAATAAAAATCGGGCCCTTCCGTCCAATTTTTGCGAATTATCCGATTTCATTGCATATTCGGTCCGTCTTGTTCATAGTCTGCCCGATATGACACGCAAATATTTCGGAACGGACGGCATGCGCGGCGAAGCAAACCGCTTTCCCATGACGGCGGATATGGCGCTGAAAGTGGCCATGGCGTGCGCCCATGTGCTGGGCGCGGAAGAGGGTAATGGCGCGGGGCAAAACCGTGTGGTTATCGGCAAGGATACGCGCCTATCCGGTTACATGCTTGAGCAGGCGATGGCGGCGGGGTTTGTTGCTATGGGAATGGAGGTCATTTTGACGGGTCCGATTCCGACACCGGCCGTGGCGATGTTGACCAAATCCCTGCGCGCCGATGTCGGCGTTATGATATCGGCCTCGCATAATCCGTATCAGGATAACGGTATTAAATTATTCGGTGCTGACGGGTTCAAGCTGTCGGATGATATGGAGCACGCGATTGAGACAATTATTGATCGCGACGATATTCACGCAATCCTGCCCCCTGCGGATATGATCGGCAAGGCGCGCCGCCTTGAAGATGCGGACGGGCGCTATGCTGAATTTTTAAAGAACGCATTTCCAAAAAATGAAACGCTGAAGGGATTGAAGATCGTTGTTGATTGCGCGCATGGAGCCGCCTATCGCGTCGCGCCCAAATTATTGTGGGAGCTTGAGGCGGATGTGCATGCCATCGGTACGGCCCCGGATGGTAAAAATATCAATCTGGAATGTGGTGCGACAGACACACGCGCCTTGCAGGAAGCCGTCGTTTCAAAGGGGGCCGATATCGGCCTTGCCTTTGATGGGGATGCAGACCGGTTGATCGTGATTGATGAAAAAGGACAGCGCATTGACGGCGACCAGATCATGGCGTTGCTTGCCCTGACGATGAAACAATCGGGTACGCTGGCCCATGATACGGTTGTGACAACGGTTATGTCGAACCTTGGGTTTGAAAGGTTTTTGAAGGCGCAGGGTGTGGCCGTGGTCCGTACCGGCGTTGGCGACCGTTATGTCGTCGAAGAAATGCGCCGGGGCGGGTTCAATCTGGGCGGCGAGCAATCCGGCCATATGATCCTCTCCGATATTGGCACCACGGGCGACGGATTACTCGCGGCGCTTCGGGTTCTCGCAGCCGTGAAACAATCGGGTAAAACCGCTGGCGCGTTATGCCATATGTTCGAGCCTGTGCCGCAAATACTGAAAAATGTACGGTTTCAGGACGGCAATCCGTTGAACGACAACCATGTCAAAACGGCGATTGCAACGGCAGAAAAGGCACTGAACGGACATGGCCGTATCCTGATCCGCAAGTCGGGAACGGAACCATTGATCCGCGTTATGGCGGAAGGGGATGATATGAAACAAGTTAAGGGCGCGGTTGATGATATCTGCGCCGCTTTGGAAAAGGCTGCGGTATGACATCGGCATTGTTACCAAACGGTCTGGGCGATCTTCTCAGCCCCCAGGCAGCACGTGAAGCGGCGTTGATAGAAACCTTTATGGGTGTCTTCGCGCGCTTTGGGTATCTGCGCGTCAAACCGCCACTGGTGGAATTTGAAGACAGCCTGTTTGCCGATGGGCCGGGGCAGGCGCTGGCGCGTAATACGTTCCGCCTGATGGATCCTGTCTCTCAGCGCATGATGGGGGTGCGCGCCGATACGACGCCGCAAATCGCGCGTATCGCCGGTTCACGGCTGGCGCGGGAAGACCGCCCGCTGCGATTGTCCTATGCTGCCGATGTTTTGCGGGTAACGGGAACGCAACTTCGCCCTGAACGGCAATTTTGTCAGGTCGGATGCGAATTGATTGGCGCGGATACAGTGCGCGATGATGCGGAAGCTATTCTGGTTGCGTTGCTGGCTCTTTCCAAAAGCGGCATTGAATTTTTATCGGCTGACTTAACGGTTCCAACCTTGCTGGCACATTTGTATGCCGAAATGGATACATCTGACGATGTGCGCGAATGCATTGCGGCACATATCGATAAACGGGATGGCGAGGCTTTATCGCGCATGCCCGATAAAACGGCACAAACGATCGCACAGATTATGGCTTTGAGCGGGGATGCCAAAACGATGCTATCGTCTTTGCAGACGCTGGTATTGCCGGGGAAAGCGGGGGCGGATATAGAGCGGCTGGCCGCTGTCGTTACCGACCTGCGTACGGCGCTGGATGTTTATGGGCTACAGAATATTGCCTTGACGCTCGATCCGCTGGAAACGCGTGGCTTCGAGTATCAAACAGGTGTCAGCTTTACTTTATTTGCCAAGGGCGCACGCGGTGAGTTAGGGCGCGGTGGCCGCTATGATGCAAATGGCGAAAGCGCGACCGGTTTTACTTTTTATATGGATTCGGTCCTGCGCGCCGCGCCGGAGAAAATTGAAGCTGGGATCAAGCTTGTACCTGCGGACGCGTCGTGGGAAACTATCAAAACTTTGCAGGCAGATAATGTCTGCGTCAAACGGCAATAATAACAGAAACGGAAAAGAATATGGCCAATGTAGCGGTGATTGGATCACAATGGGGCGATGAAGGAAAAGGCAAGATCGTTGACTGGCTGTCAAGCCGGGCGGATGTTGTCGTTCGTTTTCAAGGGGGGCACAATGCCGGGCATACGCTGGTTATTGACGGCGTGACCTATAAACTCCACCTGCTGCCTTCGGGGATTGTGCGTAAGGGCAAGCTGTCTATCATTGGTAACGGCGTGGTTGTTGATCCGTGGGCGCTGCTGAAGGAAATAGCCGGCGTAAAAGCGCAGGGCGTAGAGATTACGCCGGATTCTCTGATGATTGCGGAGAACGCTCCCTTGATCCTGCCGATTCACGCGCAAATGGACCAGACATTGGAAGCGGCGCGCGGTAATACCAAAATCGGCACCACCGGACGGGGTATCGGGCCTGCCTATGAAGACAAGGTAGCGCGCCGTGCCATTCGTGTGTGCGATCTGGCGCACCCTGATTTGGTACGCGAAAAGCTCGACGCGATGATGTTCCATCATAATGCCCTGATTAAGGGATTGGGCGGAGAGCCGATCGATCCGGCGGAGATTTATGAAAGCCTGATGCCGCTGGCCGATCAGATATTGCCCCACGCCGGTGTTGTCTGGAAACGCCTTGATGAGGCAAGAAAGAATGCGGAAAAAGTGTTGTTCGAGGGCGCGCAAGGCTACATGCTGGATGTCGATCACGGCACTTATCCCTATGTAACATCATCCAATACGCACGTGGCGACGGCAGCCAGTGGTTCCGGTGTTGGTCCGAAAGCCATTCAATATGTTTTGGGCATAACCAAAGCGTATACAACGCGGGTCGGTTCCGGCCCTTTTCCGACGGAACTGGATGATGCGATTGGGGCTGCTATCGGTGAACGCGGCCATGAATTCGGAACCACAACAGGGCGCAGGCGTCGTTGTGGCTGGTTCGATGCCTGTCTGGTGCGACAGTCTGTTAAAATGGGCGGGATTGACGGCATTGCCCTGACCAAGCTGGATGTGCTTGACGGGTTTGATGAGCTGAAAATATGCGTGGGCTATGACATTGGCGGCAAGGTGGTCGATTACCTGCCGGCCAGCCAGCTCGAGCAGGCGGAGGCGAAGCCTGTTTATGAAACAATTCAGGGATGGGGAGAAACCACACGCGGCGCGCGCAGTTGGGCCGATCTTCCGGCGGCGGCAATTAAATATGTCCGTCGTATCGAAGAGCTGATCGAGGCGCCTGTCACCTTGCTGTCGACCAGTCCTGAGAGAGACGATACCATTCTGGTTCAAGATCCGTTCTTTGGATAACAGGGTGATTATGGTAGAATCAGGGGTCTGAATTAACTTAACCAGCCCCCTGATTGTCTCAGCCTGTTATGTCCCCTCAGGATTCCGCCTCGTTGCCACTTACCTCTGTCTCGTTTAACGAGAGCATCACGCTTATGCTGGATCAGCCACGGACTGTATTAAACAGGGGTGGGGTCCACGTCTTTTCTGCGCGGGGCCAAGATCGTGCGCCGCCAAAACTGCTTGCTTATCTATGCGATCCGCTTGTGCCGGCGCGGGCGCGCTTGGCTTCACAATATGTGAATATGAACAATCCTCATACCCTGCCGCTGATTGCGTCTGGCTCGGTCGAGATCCCCGGAACCGGACGGCGGCGTTATGCCTTTATTTATGAGGACAGGCTGGCAGATCCGCTATCGGATGATCCGTTTAAAAAAACATTTGGGCTCAAGCCTGAATTCCTGATCAACGGGTTGGTTAAACCGATGGTCGGTGTTTTATACGACCTGCAGAACGCCGATCTGGTTCATGGAGCGATCCGCCCGCAGAATATGTTTGCTAATCGCAGCGGCAATCTGATTGAGAATTTTGTACTGGGCGACTGTCTGTCTATGCCCATTTCGTATGATCAGCCGGTTTTATATGAGACGATCATACGGGGAATGACCGATGCGGCAGCGCGGGGAAGGGGCACTTTTCAAGATGATTTGTATAGCTTCGGGGCAACTCTGGCTGTTTTGATCCGGAATCAGGATCCGCTGGGCGATGTAAGCGATAATGACCTGATCCGGGCCAAGCATGAGATGGGCAGTTTTAATGCGCTCTTCGGCAAGGATAACCAGAACGGTCCGCACATCGATCTGTTACGCGGCCTGTTGCAGGATGATCCGGGGCTGCGCTGGACCATCGGAGATGTCGAGGGCTGGCTGGAAGGGCGGCGGCAAACGCCCAAAACCGGCGCGCGCCGTAAGAAAGCCGGACGTCCGTTGGTGATTAACAGCGACAAATATATTTACCCTGAATTGCTGGCACTTGATGTGTATAAAAACCCGTCGGAGTGCGCGCGGCTTGTTGAGAATGGGGAGGTCGAGCAATGGATTGTCCGGGCTCTGGAAGATCATCCGACCGAGCAACGCTTTAATAAGCTGAAAAATTATATGGAAGAGGGCGGTGCAAAAGATATGCAAGAGCGCCGCACGTTGTCTTGCCTGTCGATGGCGCTTCACCCCGAGGCACCGCTGCGATACGAAAATCTGGCGATTATGCCGCAGGGGTTCGGGACGGCCTTTAGTGAAACGGTTATGAAGAAGGGCAATATCCGCCCTTATATCGATA
>CAYSGL010000094.1:0-6319 GCA_964430725.1 uncultured Pseudobdellovibrionaceae bacterium | reverse complement strand
CTTCAGCGTCATCAGCGCCGCGCTCGCGGCCTCTTTGCCCTTCACCAGGAAGTGGTTGAAGAAGAAGTTCTGATGTTCTTCGCTTTCATGGAAATTCTGGGGCGTCAGGACGACGGACAAAACCGGCACGCCCGTATCGAGCATCACGCGCATCATCCCGTCGATGACGGCGGTCGTGACGAACTCGTGACGATAGATACCGCCATTCACGATCAGGCCGCAACAGACGATGAGGTCGTACTGCCCCGAACGTGCGAGATATTGCGCCTGCAGCGGAATCTCCAAACTGCCCGGTACGTCATACACGTCGATCTGGTTTTCGTTGATACCGCCCTCCTTGAGGCTTTGCGAGAAGGAACGATACGCCTGTTGGACGATCTCCTTGTGCCAGCCGGCCTGGATATAGGCGATTTTCTTGGTGGACTGATTCATGGTTTTTCTCCTTTACGTTTTCAACCAATAAATCAGGGCTGAACGAGGCCACCGCACGAATGCGGCAATCTCGCTGCTCTCTTTCATCCGGACTATGACCGTCGGCCTTGGCATCGCACCAAGTCTGCTGACCCCGGCCAGATGATACATATCTTGCCGGGCGCTCGCGGGCTCATGTCCCGAAAGACACATACCGCCGGTAGGGATTTTCACCCTGCCCTGAGAACAGATTTGTTTTAGGGGGTTACGCCGAAAATATCAAGCTACATCGCGACCCAGCTGGCGTGCCACATAGCGGGCCAGCATGTCGATTTCCATGTTCATCTTATCCCCGACCTTGCGCTGACCGAACGTCGTATGCGTCCATGTATGCGGGATAATGTTCACCCCAAATCGGTTCCCCTGCATTTCGTTCACCGTCAGGGATATGCCATCCAGCGTGATCGAGCCTTTGGGGGCGATATATCGCTCGAACTCTTCAGGAACGGCAATGCGCACGCGATGCGAGTCGCCTTCCTGTTCAATCAACTCAATCACCGCCAGAGCATCGACATGGCCGGAGACGATATGCCCGCCCATTTCGTCACCCATCTTCAGCGAGCGTTCCAGGTTGATCTTCGTCCCCACATCCCATGATCCGATGATGGTTTTCGAGAGTGATTCAGCCGATACATCAAACGCCAGTTCGCCATTCTCCTTGCCCACCACCGTCAGGCAGCAGCCCGAACATGCGATTGACGCACCGATCGCGATATCCGCGCCATCCATGTCCGTCTTCACGAACACACGCCAGTCGCCGCGCTCTTTATCAATGCGCGCGATCTCTCCGATATGGGTGATAATACCTGTAAACATGATGAACCCTATTTAAGCCTTCCGCCTGTAAATTTCCAGTATATCCCCGCCGTGTGTCTCAAGGCCGGCGCGCGTCATGCCGATCTTATCCGCCAGCGTGCCGATACCCAGATCATCAAACACCGACAATCCCGCATTGCCCAGAACCACCGGCGCGCGGAACCAATAAAGTTCATCGACGCAACCGCTTTTCAAGAGGGCGCTCGACACGCCCCGCCCCGCCTCGATCAACACGCGGGTTAAATTCATTTCATACAGCGCGGCGATATAATCTTCATCGCGAATAACGTGCCACCCTTCGGGGGCATTCACGCGGCCACGGCGATCCAGAATAATGCGTTTTGGCTGCGGCCCGTCATATTCCGGCAAACGCACGTTAAGCTGCGGCGTATCGGCAAGATATGTGCCGCTGCCCGTCACAATCGCATCATACTGCGCCCGTAATGCATGTCCGCGCAGGCGTGCCGCTTCGCCCGTAATCCACTGGCTCGTGCCGTCCGCCGCCGCGATGCGCCCGTCAAGCGATGTCGCAACTTTCATCGCGATCAACGGACGCTTATCTGTCACCGTTAAAAAGAAACCCTTATGAAGATACGCGGCTTCGTCTTGACAGATACCCTCAATCACCTCGATGCCCGCTTCGCGCAGCCTGGTGATCCCTTTACCTGCCGTGCGCGGGTCGGGGTCTGTGCAGGCCGCATAAACGCGTGCAACCCCTGCCTCTATCAGCGCACTGGCACAGGATGGCGTCTTACCGATATGAGCACATGGCTCCAACGTCACATACACATCTGCCCCGCGTGCATCCTCACCCGCTTGCGCCAAAGCCTGCGCCTCGGCATGGGGACGGCCGCCATCCTTGCTGCGTGCTTCGGCAATAACCTTTCCCTCTTTCACAATGACGCACCCAACGGACGGGTTCGGCGCAGTGCGACCAAGCCCCGCGCGCGACAAATCAAGCGCCTGCTGCATGTAGTCATAGGGAGTCATCACAGATTACCTGTCAAGCATATGTCCCGCCTTGCGCTTGGCGGTCAGATAGTTTTCGTTATGTGCGCTTTTATACAGCCCCGTCGGAACCATGCGGGCAACCGTAATGCCATGGCGCTCCAATTGTTCCTTTTTATCGGGATTGTTGGTCAGCAAGGAAATATGGTCAACGCCAAGCGCCTTCAGCATCATCGCGGCACATTTATAATCGCGTTTATCGAGATCGTGACCAAGCGCCTTATTCGCCGCAAACGTATCCAGTCCGCGCTCGTCCTGCACCGCATAGGCATCAAGCTTGTTGTACAGCCCGATGTCTCGCCCCTCCTGACGCAGATACAAAATAATGCCGCCTTTTTGCGCCATCGTCTCAAGCGCCTCATCCAGCTGAGGACCGCAATCGCATTTCTGCGACGCGAACACATCCCCGGTCAGGCACTCCGAATGCATCCGCACCAGCGGCTCCGCCCCCAGATCACCAAATACCAAGGCAACATGTTCGCGCCCGTCGGGAAGATTGTGGAACGTCACAAAATCCGCAAAGGCGCTCTGACCATTTTTAAGGGAAAGCGGCACTGTTACACGCTGGCGGATCAGTGCGGGAGCCTGTTTCATCATTCCGCCGCCGTATTCAGCTTCTCTTTTTGCAAATCCTGAACTTCCTCGATAAAGGCGGTAAATTCCTTCGGCTCGCGGAAATCCTTGTAAACCGAGGCATACCGGATATAACCGACAATATCGATCTCGACGAGCGCGCTCATCACGATCCTGCCGATTTCCTTCGAGGGAATTTCCGGCTCACCATAGCTTTCCAGCTGGCGAACAATACCCGTCACCGCTTTTTCGATTTGTTCGACACTGACATTGCGCTTGCGCAAGGCGACATTCATCGAACGCATAATTTTATCGCGGTCGAACGCCTCGGTCTTGCCATCGTTTTTAACGACCGTCAGATCACGTAGCTGAATACGCTCGAACGTCGTAAAACGTCCCCCGCATGACGGACAGGCGCGCCGGCGGCGGATGGATGCACCGTCTTCCGTCGGGCGGCTATCCTTCACCTGGCTTTCTTCATGTCCACAAAACGGGCAGCGCATAAATGATGTCCTTTATTGATAAATCGGGAACCGCGCGCAGAGTTCTTTGACCTGCGCGTGCACCTTCGCTTCAGCGGCCCCGTTCTCACCCGGATCGTTGGCCTGCTCCAGCGCATCCAGAATATCCGCGATCAGGTTACCGACCTGACGGAATTCCGCCGTACCGAAACCGCGTGTCGTAGCGGCGGGCGTACCGATACGCACACCGGACGTGGTGAACGGGCCTTCGGGATCGTTCGGAACCGTGTTTTTGTTACAGGTCAGCCCGGCGCGGTCCATCGATGCTTCAGCCTGCTTGCCGTTGAATGTTTTGCCACGCAGATCGACGACCATGACGTGGGAATCCGTGCCGCCCGAAACAATCTTATAGCCGCGTTCTTGCAGAGACGCCGCCAACGCTTTCGCGTTCTCGACAACCTGCTTCGCATAGGCTTTGAATTCAGGCTTCAGCGCCTCGCCGAACGCAACGGCTTTCGCCGCAATCACATGCTCCAACGGGCCGCCTTGCAGACCGGGGAAGACGGCCTTGTTCATCTTCTTCGCCATATCCTCATCATTGGTGAGGATCAGGCCGCCGCGCGGTCCGCGTAACGTCTTGTGCGTCGTCGTTGTGACAACATGCGCATGTGGAATGGGGGACGGATAGGCGCCGCCCGCAATCAGACCGGCATAGTGTGCCATGTCGATCATCAGGTACGCGCCGATTTCATCCGCAATCTCGCGGAACTTCGCCCAGTCGATCGCGCGGGAATATGCCGATGCGCCGCACACGATCATTTTCGGCTGGAAGCTCTTGGCTTTTTCGCGCACCTGTTCAAAATCAATCTGCTGGTCTTCATCCGTCACACCGTAAGATTCAAAATTAAACCACAGGCCCGACTGATTGACCGGCGAGCCATGCGTTAAGTGACCACCATGGTCGAGACGCATACCAAGGACTTTATCACCCGGTTGCAGCAGCGCCATGTAAACGGCTTGGTTGGCTTGAGAGCCGGAGTGCGGTTGGACGTTTGCGAATTTACAATCGAACAATTTACACACGCGTTCGATCGCAATATTCTCAACAATATCGACGAATTCACAGCCGCCGTAATACCGTTTACCCGGCAAGCCTTCGGCATATTTATTGGTCAGGATGGAGCCCTGCGCATCCAGAACCGCCTGACTGACGATATTCTCGGAAGGAATCAACTCGATCGAATTCTGCTGGCGGTCCAGCTCTTTCTGGATGGCGTTGTATATAGCGCTATCTGCTTCGGCGAGCGATGCGGTAAAGAAATTGTCAGGGGTCATGTCGTTGGCTCTCGCTGCGTTGCTCATAGTGGTCACTCCTCTTTTTGTGTTTTTAACTGCTTAAAACATGGGGGTTATAGCCCCAGAATAATCCGCTCTCGATCACGCCGGTGATGCTCTTGATCTCTTTTTCAAGGCCCGCACCGATGTCGTTGAATTTCGCGTCAAGAATGAAGTGGCCGCTTTCGGTCACGATCGCGCCGTCCTTTCCTTTGGCAGGGCGCACCATCGTTTCCGCCGCGCCGAGTTGAAGCAGTTTTTCTTCAACATAGTTGGCGCTTTCTTGTGTCACTTCGACCGGCACGGGAAATTTCTTGCCCAGCGTGTCGACGAACTTGCTTTTATCGACGAGAATATATGTTTCGGGCGCCGCCACCATCACCATCTTTTCACGGGTCATCGCCCCGCCACGCCCCTTGATCAGGTTGCGGTCGCCATCGATTTCGTCCGCGCCATCGAAGTACCAGTCGGGGCGCGCATCGAGCAGAGAGGCCACATTCAACCCCAGCGCAAGGCAGGTCATATGAATCTCTCGCGAAGACGGTATAAAGCGACACGTCATTTTCTCCGCCGTGACGCGCCGCGCGATGGCCTGAAGCGCGAGAAACGACGTCGAACCGGAACCAACGCCGATCACCTGCCCGTCTTTGGCCAATTCAGCCAGTTTCTCGGCCACCAGCGTCTTTTCCTCTAAATTGGAAATATCGCCGTAATCAGGTAGTTTTCTGGAAAGCGGGTTCGTCCATTTCATAGCTTTAGGGTATTAAAGCCTCAACCGCCTGCGGGCAACGAAAATCTGCGGTTTTTCAGCCGATAATCCCCTTTTTCTTCAGAACATATTCCAGCCGCCTGAGGGCGTTGCGTTTCAGCATTTCCTCGCCTGCGCTTAAGGGGCCTTGCGTGACCACCTCGGTCATGGAGGCCGTATCCATGGCCGTGACGCGCACGATTCCGCCGATTGACTGAAACTCAAAGATGACTTCGCGATTGGGCAAACTGTCGTTCATGGCTCTTTTTAACGCCAAGACACCACGAACGCCAAGACTGTTTCGTCATAATGGAAAAAATCTTAGTGATCTTAGTGTCTTAGTGGTAAAATCAAAAAATGAAAGATTTCAACTGGCAAGACCCCCTCCTCCTCGAAGACCTTTTAAGCGACGAAGAGCGCATGGTGCGCGACACCGCGCGGGATTTTGCGCAAGAACGACTCTTGCCCGGCATTGTCGAAGCCAATCGCCATGAGACATTTGATAAGGGGATCATGCGGGAAATGGGCGCGCTTGGCCTGCTTGGATCGTATCTTGAGGGCTATGGCTGCCCCGGTGTATCACAAATCGCCTATGGCCTGATCGCCCGTGAAATGGAACGGGTCGATAGCGCTTACCGTAGCGCCTTATCGGTTCAAAGCTCCCTCGTCATGCTTCCCATCTATCTGTTCGGCTCGGAAGAGCAAAAGCAAAAATACCTGCCAAAACTGGCTTCTGGAGAATTTATTGGATGTTTTGGATTAACCGAACCCGATGGCGGCTCCGATCCCGGCGGTATGAAAACCCGCGCCAGAAAGGTTCAGGGCGGGGTCAGCGTATCAGGATCGAAGCAGTGGATCACCAATTCCCCCATCGCCGATGTCTTCGTCGTCTGGGCCAAGGATGACG
>CAYSGL010000093.1:0-6339 GCA_964430725.1 uncultured Pseudobdellovibrionaceae bacterium | reverse complement strand
GCCCTTGGCGCGGGTGCGTGCATTCATGCGCCGTGCCTGAAAATCCCAGCAGTTCGAGCAAGATGAAATTTCGCGGTAACGATCCTGCCCCGGCAGCCAGACTTCGATATCATACGTCTTGCGCGCACCGAATCCCGTATCGCCCGAACACAGCACGATCGTGCGGAACGGCAATTCCAGTTTCTTCAAAATATTTTCCGCGCATCCCGTCATGCGCTCATGCTCCTCCACGCTTTTATCCGGCGCGGTAATGGACACCATTTCCACTTTATAAAACTGGTGTTGGCGGATCATGCCGCGCGTGTCCTTGCCCGCCGCGCCCGCTTCAGAACGGAAGCACGGCGTAAACGCCGTCAGGCGCAACGGCAATTCCTCGTCATCGACAATGCTCTCGGCGACCATGTTCGTGAGCGAGACTTCCGCCGTCGGGATCAGCCAGTGGCCCGTCGTCGTGCGGAATAAATCTTCGGCGAATTTCGGCAACTGGTTCGTGCCGTAGACGGCATTGTCGCGCACCAGCAGCGGCGGCGAAACTTCCGTATAGCCGTGTTCTTCCGTGTGCGTATCAAGCATGAATTGCGCCAGCGCACGCTCAAGGCGCGCCAACCCCGACTTCATCAACACGAAGCGTGAGCCGGACATTTTCGCCGCCGTTTCAAAATCCATCAGGCCGAGCTTTTCACCGATATCGAAATGCTCCGGCGTCTGGCTATTCAGCTTTTTCGGCTCGCCGACTTTGCGCACCTCGACATTGTCATTCTCATCCGCGCCGTCCGGCACGTCGTCGAACAAAATGTTCGGCAAGCTTGAGAGATGCATATTCAAGCTTTCGGCAATAGTACGCTCCGCCTCCTCTAAACGGGACATTTCATCCTTGAGAGTCGCGACATAATTCATTGCTTCCGTGGCGTCACCGCCAGCTTTTTTGATCTCACCAATTTCACGCGACTTTTCGTTTCTTGCGCTTTGGTGACGTTGCAATGTCGTCTGCACCGCGCGACGCTCCTCGTCCAATTTCAAAATATCGGACGATTGCGGGCCGAGCTTGCGGCGCTTCATGGCCGCATCAAAGGCGTCTGGATTGTCTCGGATGGCGCGTAAATCGTGCATTTTCTTAAACTTTATAATGGGTTAAAATGGTGGTTATGTCCCTTTTACCGTATCGCATCGCGCCGGACAAGCAAGAGCTGCAAACCCTGCCGCTGGTTTTCGATTCGCCCCATAGCGGTGCGGACTATCCCGATGATTTTCAATATTCCTGCAATTTTGATCAGCTACAACGCGCCGAAGACAAATATGTCGACGAACTCTTTTCCGGCGCGCTGGATCGCGGTGCGGCCTTTTTAGGCGCCAATTTCCCGCGTTCCTATATCGACGTGAACCGCGCCGAAACCGATATCGACACCGAATTGCTGGCCGAAAGCTGGCCCGAAGACATTGAACCGACCACCCGTTCCAGCGCTGGAATCGGCCTGATCCGTCGTCTCGTACGCCCCGGCTTGCCGGTGTATGACCGCCCCCTGACCAACGCCGAGGTGCAGGCCCGCATCGAAACCTATTACCGCCCCTACCATACGGCGCTCGAAAAACTGATCGCAGACACGCACTATCGCTTTGGCATGGTCTATCACGTTAACTGTCATTCCATGCCCGCGCCCGCACTGGCCCAGAATTTCGGTTTTCTTCACGCCTTCGCTCCGCCGGATTTCGTGCTGGGCGACCGCGATGGCACCACCTGCGATCCCGCTTTTACCCGCGCCGTTCGCGATTATTTAAAATCACAGGGCTACCGCGTCGCCATCAATGACCCTTATAAGGGCGTCGAACTGGTCAGCCGCTATTCAAACCCCGCGACAAACCGCCACTCCCTGCAAATCGAGGTCGGACGCTGGCTCTATATGGATGAAGAAACCTGCCGCAAGTCACGCGGTTTCGCCCGCACCAAATCCGCCATCGACGGACTAATCGACTTTATCGCGAACTATGTTCAGGCGCAGGCTTTGCCGCTGGCGGCGGATTGAAAAACCGGATCGAATTCTTTTTGAAGAACGGCATCCAATTCCTTCATATCAATCGGTTTTTTGATATCCGCGAAACTGGTCACACCCGCATCGGAAATGCCGCAGGGCACGATTCCGTTAAAATGCGAGAGATCAGGGTTCACGTTGATCGCAATCCCGTGATAGGTGACCCAGTGACGCACCCTCACCCCAATCGCCGCAATCTTCTTTAAATTCTCCGGCTGGCTCCCGGCATCGGCTCGACACGCCGCATCGCGGCGGGGTTGCAGACGATGCCGATAAAAAGAATCGACCCATATTCCCACACGCCCATCAACTCTTTTTCCTTCAATATCAAATTCTTGCAGTGAATTGATGATCCACTGCTCTAAATTACATACATATTGTTTGATATCAGGGACTTGCTGACGTTTTTTTAGATCAAGCATCACATAGACCACGCGCTGACCCGGTCCATGATACGTATACTGACCGCCCCGCCCGCTTTCATAAACAGGAAATTGCGGATTGAGCAAATCCGCCGCCTTTGCGCTCGTCCCCGCCGTGTAAAGCGGTGGATGCTCCAACAGCCAGACAAGTTCCGGCGCGTTTCCGGCGCGGATATCGGCCACGCGCTCTTCCATTTTTTCGACAGCTTCGTCATACTGGACGAGTGTGTCGGCGATTTCCCAGTCCGGCTGTTCCATAAGATCAACCAGTTAGACAAGCGTGCATAAAAAGTCCACTCCCTCTTCATCCCAATCCGGCCTCTCGATGATGGAAGCGCTTGTCGGCGTGATGATTATCGCGCTGCTCGCCGCCATTACGATCTATTTCGTCCAGTCAGTCCGGGAAGGAAAACGGATAGAACGCACCTTATCGGCGGTTTATTCCTTAAAGGAAGAGGTCAAAAAGCTGAATCGCAGCCAAGGCTCCTATACGCAAGGCCGCATGATGCCGGTATTGTTTGCCGCCAAAGCTTTTCCGGACACACTGGCCGTCGATTACGAAAAAAAGCTGGTCACCACCCCGATGGGGAATCCGCTCGATGTCACGGGCCGTGGCCGACATTTTTCCATAGACATATACAACCTATCGCCAAACGACTGCTATGATTTCGGCGCAGAGATCGTCGCCGGTAACTTTTTCATGCTCGGCAACCACAGCGATGATCTGGACATGATTAAAATTGGCGACAGCGCTTTTAGCGACGAAACCCCTTTAACCTTGAAATCGCTCGAAGAGGCCTGCACGCGTCGTTTGGGCGTTGACGTGATTATGGCTTTCCGATAGAACACCCTTCTTCGCACGTGCAGCGTGCGATGCCCTTGCCCTTACCAGGCGGATTTGTTAGGGAATTCATGCTTGTTTCATAGCAAGCGGCCATGGCGGAATTGGTAGACGCGCAACGTTGAGGTCGTTGTGGGAGAAATCCCGTGGAAGTTCGAGTCTTCTTGGCCGCACCACCCTGCGAAGCTTCAGCGAAGCAGGACGGTGTATTCTTAACAAATAAATCTTTAGAGGGCTTTTCTTATTATGGACGATTCATTACGCGAAGCGGCGCTGGACTATCACAAAAACCCCTCGCCCGGGAAAATTTCAATCAAACCGACAACGGCCCTCGCAACCCAGCGCGACCTGGCACTGGCCTATTCCCCCGGCGTTGCCGTCCCCTGCCTTGAAATTGAACAAGACCCGCAAAAAGCGCTCGACTACACGTCGCGCGGTAATATCGTCGCCGTCATTTCGAACGGGACCGCCGTACTCGGACTGGGCAATATCGGCGCGCTGGCCTCCAAGCCTGTGATGGAGGGTAAATCCGTCCTGTTCAAAAAATTCGCCAATATCGATTCCTATGATATTTAAGTTGATGAAACTGGTGTCGATATGTTTGTTGAAACCGTCGCACGCCTAGAGCCGACCTTCGGCGGCATCAACCTGGAAGACATCAAGGCCCCCGAATGTTTCGAGATAGAGCGCCGCCTGCGCGAGCGTATGAACATTCCCGTTTTCCATGACGACCAACACGGCACAGCCATCATTGTCGCCGCCTGTATCACCAACTGGTTGCATTATACCAAGCGCAAGATTACCGATGTGAAACTGGTCGCGAACGGCGCGGGCGCATCGGCGCTGGCCTGCTTGAACCTGCTTGTCTCTCTCGGCATGCCCAAAGACAATATCATCGTCTGCGACCGGAATGGGGTCATCTATGAAGGCCGCGCCGAAGGCATGGACCCGTATAAGACCGTTTTTGCCAATAAAACAAACGCGCGCGACCTGAGCGATGCTTTATCGGGCGCGAATATTTTTCTTGGTTTGTCCGGCCCGAATGTCGCCGATGCCGCGATGGTCAAGGAAATGGCCAAAGCGCCGCTGATCATGGCTCTGTCCAATCCGACACCGGAAATTATGCCTGACGAGGCCCTCAAAGGAAAACCCGATGCGATTATCTGCACCGGACGCTCCGACTTTCCCAATCAGGTCAATAACGTTCTGTGTTTCCCGTTCCTGTTCCGTGGCGCGCTGGATGTCGGCGCGACGGCCATTAATGAGGAAATGAAAATTGCCGCCGTTCAAGCGATTGCAGAGTTGGCACGCAAAGAAGCGACCGATGAAGTTGCCGCCGTCTATGCCGGGCAAAATCTGGAATTTGGCCCGGACTATCTGATTCCCAAGCCCTTCGATGGCCGCCTGATCGTCGATGTATCGATTGCGGTTGCCAAGGCTGCGATTGACAGTGGCGTGGCGACCCGCCCGATTACGGATTTCGATGCCTATGCCGAAAAACTCAAACAGTTCAACACGCGCTCGTCGATGGTCATGCGCCCTGTTTTCTCGGCTGCGAAAAAAGACCCCAGACGCGTCGTCTATTGTGAAGGGGAAGAAGAACACGTCTTGCGCGCGGTCCAGATGGTGATTGACGAAGGCGTGGCCAAACCGATCCTGATTGGTCGCCGCGAGGTGATCGAAATTCGCGCAAAGCGCATGCGTCTGCGTATGGAACTGGACAAGGATGTTCAGATTACCGACCCACAGGACGATCCCCGCTATCGCGATTACTGGGAAACATATCATTCCCTGATGGCCCGCCGTGGCGTCACGCCTGCTATGGCGCGCAATATCGCTCGTACCGATACATCTGTCATCGGCGCGCTGATGGTTCATAAAGGCGAAGCCGATGCCATGATTTGCGGCGCGGTCGGCGCCTACCGTCACCACCTTGCGCCGGTCCTCGATGTAATCGGATTAAAGGACGGCGTGCAACATGCCTCCGCCATGCGTTTGCTGATCCTGCCCAAAGGCACCTTCTTCGTTTGCGATACGCATGTCACCTTGAATCCCGACTGTGCGCAGATTGCCGAAACAACCCTGATGGCAGCTGATACGGTCAGACGTTTTGGCATCACACCGAAAGTCGCCCTGCTCTCCCATTCGGATTTCGGGACGATTAATGATGAAAGTTCCGAGAAAATGCGCCGCGCCGCCGCCGAAATCAAACGCCGCGCGCCGGATCTTGAGATTGACGGCGAAATGCATGCCGATACTGCCCTCTCGCAGGGTATCCGCGACCTTGTCATGCCGGAATCAACCCTCAAAGGACAGGCCAACCTGCTCGTCATGCCCAATATGGAAGCGGCCAACATCTCCTTCAACATGCTCAAAATACTGGGCGAAGGCATTCCGGTCGGCCCGCTGCTGCTTGGCGTTGCGAAACCGGCGCACATTCTCACACCGTCCGTTTCGGCGCGCGGCATCCTGAATGTATCCGCGATTGCCAGCGTCGAAGCACAGGTCTTGCAAGCGCAAGGCGAAATGGAGCATAATAAGGACGATCGCAAACGTCTTTCCATCTTCGGATAAGCAAAAAAGATAGGGGTTTCCATGCCGGAAAATCATCCCGACACTGTTGATGAAACACTGGACGGGATGCCGGCCCCTGCCGATATTTTCGAGGAAGCCAGCGCCGTCGGTTTAAGCGATAGCGGTATTGCCGCGTTGCTGGATGCGTTGCACGAAGATAATCGTTCGTGGGTCGAATCGTATTTGCACGAATTATCCGAAGCGGATATTGCCGAGCTTCTATCTAAAATATCCGAAGAAGACCGCCTCCATCTGCTCGAAGAATATGGCGATGCGATTGCCCCTTATGTTTTTACCGAAATGGATGCCGCCCTGCGGCGCCGCGCGCTCGAGGCTATGCCGGCGGCCAAGGTCGCCGCGATTTTATCGGAACTGGACAGTGACGACGCGCTGGATCTCATTCTCGATCTAGACGCGGATTTCCAAAAAGATATTACGCGGAAACTGTCCGCCAAAACCCGCCTCGCGATTGAAG
>CAYSGL010000092.1:5008-6387 GCA_964430725.1 uncultured Pseudobdellovibrionaceae bacterium | reverse complement strand
CGGCAAAGATTTGCGCTCGCCCATCCTACAACTCCCCGTACAAATTGCCGATGGTGGAATAGGACAGTTGTAGGATGGGCGAGCGCAAATCTTTGCCGCGATTAAACCCCGATGCCATCAAGGTAAAATCGCTCTTATCGGACGTTGCGCCCGCCATGGGCGTCGAGCTACGCAAAAAGGGTCGCGACTGGTGGGGATGCTGTCCGTTCCATGCTGAAAAATCGCCGTCTTTCTCGATCTTCGAAAAGGCGGGCTTTCAGCATTTCTATTGCCACGGATGCGGCGAAAAGGGTGATGTCATCGCCTTCGTTATGAAGATGCGTGCAACGGATTTTATCGGCGCATGCCGCCTGCTCGATAGTTCCTTGTCGATCGCCGCCCCGCGCGGCGTTGATGGCTCCACACGGGCTCAGGGGGGCGTAATTTTATCGGATAAGGCGAAGCGGGCGCTTGCGGAAAAAGAAGCGTCGCGCGCACTGAAAAACAGGCAGGATGCGCGCATTCAATATCATCAGGCACAGCGACTCGGCGATGGAGCCCAAGCGCCGCTGGAAATCTATCTCCGTGCACGCGGTATCGATCCCGCGCGGATCGGGGGGGTGCCCGCCTCGTTACGTTTCTCGCCCGCCAGCGTTTATACATGGGAAGATAAATTCACGCCCGTTTACAAGCCCGCCATGCTTGCGCCAGTGCAGGGAAAGGACGGAAAAATGATCGCGTTGCACCGGACGTTCCTGCGCGATGATTATGCCGGCAAGACCGATGCGAAACCGGCCAAGAAAATTCTGGGCGGCTACAAGGGCGGCTGCATCCGTTTATCCCCGCTGGCCGATCACTTGCTGATCGCAGAGGGGATCGAGACAGCACTTTCCGTCAGACAGGCGTTTCCCCATCAATCGGTATGGGCGGCATGCGCGCTCAATAATTTCGCGGCTTTGGATCTGCCCGATTGCGTAACGCAGATCACCATTCTTGGTGACAACGACATGAAAGAGCCGCGCGAGGGGCAAAAACATCCTCTCGACACGCTGAAAGATGCGGCGGCGTCACTCAAGCGCGCCGTTCCAGGGCGAAAAGTGCTGCTCGCCCTGCCGGACAAAGGATGTGATTTCAACGACATGCTTCAGGCGATCGGAGGGCAGGCATGACATATCAAATTCCTCTGGACTCCGACCTGATCGTTGACAATTTCGCCGGTGGCGGCGGTGCCTCAACCGGTATCGAGAAGGCACTTGGACGGCCGGTGAATATCGCCATCAATCACGATCCGCAGGCAGTGGCGATGCACATGATCAACCACCCGCTGACGCGCCATTATTGCGAAGATGTGTGGGAGGTCGACCCGCGCGAGGTGACGCGAGGGCGCAGCGTTCTTCTTG
>CAYSGL010000092.1:0-4998 GCA_964430725.1 uncultured Pseudobdellovibrionaceae bacterium | reverse complement strand
CTGACTGCAAGCATTTTTCCAAGGCTAAGGGCGGTGCGCTCGTCGATAAAAAAATACGCGGGCTGGCATGGGTCGTCATTCGCTGGGCCGCGCTCGTCAAGCCGCGCATCATCATGCTGGAGAATGTCGAGGAATTCACGACATGGGGCCCCGTGATAGACGGCAAGCCATGTCCGGCCCGCAAGGGCCAGACGTTCAATTCCTTCGTCCGCCAACTGCGCGGTTTCGGTTATCAGGTTGAGTGGAAAGAGTTGCGCGCCTGCGATTACGGCGCGCCCACAATCCGCAAACGCCTTTTCATGGTCGCGCGGTGCGACGGATTGCCGATTGTTTGGCCTGATCCGACTCATGGGCCTGCCGGATCGGACCGGTCGCCATACCGCACGGCGGCAGAATGCATCGACTGGTCGATTCCGTGTCCGTCAATTTTCGAGCGCGATCGTCCTCTGGCTGAGAATACCTTGCGCCGCATAGCCAAAGGCATTCAGCGGTATGTGATCGATGAAAAAGAGCCATTCATCATAAAGGTAAACCATAAATATAAATGGTTTCGCGGGCAGCCACTAAATGAGCCGCTACATACGATAACAGCGCAGAACCCATATGCACTGATATCGCCGGCCATGATCCAGATGGGTTACGGCGAGCGCGAAGGACAGCAACCCCGCACCCTTGATCTTGAAAAGCCTCTCGGCACGGTGACAGCGGGTGGCAACAAATTCGCTCTGTGTTCTGCCTTCCTTGCCAAGCATTTCGGCGGGGTGGTCGGCGCAGATATAACAGAACCCTATCCGACGATCCTTGCGCGCGGTACGCAGACGCAGCTCGTCACGTCTCATATCCTGAAAATGCGCGGTCACCATTCCCGCGACAAGCACGGGCAAGGTATGAGTGAACCATTGCACACGATATCCGCATCCGGCACCCACCATGCCGAGGTGCGTGCTTTCCTGCTGAAATATTACGGGAACGAAAAAGAAGGGCAGGACATGTCCAAACCTCTCGGAACCGTAACGACGAAAGACCGTTTCGGCCTTGTGACGATTGAAGGAGCCGAATATGCCATCGTCGATATCGGCATGCGTATGCTCACGCCCGCAGAACTATACAGGGCTCAAGGGTTTCCCGAAAATTACATTTTCGATCGAGGTGATTTCGATGGCGAAATAAAGCCGCTTACCAAGGTCGCGCAGGTTCGTATGTGCGGGAATTCCGTGTCACCTTATCCGGCGGAAGCGCTCGTTCGTGCCAACGTGCCGCGCTCGGCGCTCTACGAGGTGGCGGCATGATGTTTCCCCCAGGACAATACGGCGTTATCTATGCCGACCCGCCGTGGCTGTATGAGATGTATTCCGAAAAGGGACACGAGAAAGGCGCACAGGCGCATTATGATTGCATGACGTTCGACGAACTGGCCGCCATGCGCGACGATGTGTTGTTCGCGGCAGCACCGAACAGTGTTCTGTTTATGTGGACGACGTGGGCGGCCGATCCGCGCACCGGTGTCGATCACCTGCGGCAGGCCATGGATCTGATGCGTGTCTGGGGTTTCGCCCGCGTAACCGGCGGATCATGGAATAAAACGACCAAACACGGCAAGCAAGGTTTTGGTACGGGGTATTATTTCCGATCGGCCAGCGAGCCGTTCATCATCGGCATATCGGGTAGTCCGCGCGTGAAGAATCACAGTACACGCAACGCCCTGTTTACAGGCGACGTGCCGGAGAACCTTAATGATATCGGCATCACGATTTCGTCACTGGCGCGTGAACACAGCAGAAAGCCCGATGAGATGGCCGACCTGCTCATGGAATTATTTGACGGGCCATATCTTGAGTTGTTTTCGCGCACGCCGCGCGATGGGTGGACCGTGTGGGGCAATGAAACGGACAAGTTCGGGGTGGATGTATGAGCGAGCAGGCAATACGCGACAAGGTTGAATCGGCCATCGAGATTGTCGATGAGCAAATCGACACATGCCCTATTGCGCCCTTGGGCCATCGCCACGGCACTTACTATTTTCTTTCACCCGTCGGCGAGATGCGCACAATGCGTCCGAGCGATTTCACCGTCAACGGTCTCGGCTCTTTGTTCGAGGGTGATGATGAATGGCTTGGACAATGGTTTCCCCGATACGACAAGAAGGGCAACCAGATCGGATTTTCGGCGAACAATGCGGCGGCGTATCTGATGCGGGCATGCCGTGATGAAGGCCTGTTCGATCATTCCATCCCGATCCGTGGGCTCGGTGTGTGGCGCTCGACCGATCGGGATGCGCAGGGCCGCCCTATTCTGATTGTGCATTCGGGCAAGTCGCTGCATGTGGGCGGGGAGCGTACGCATGCGGGACAGCGTATCGGCGATGCCATCTACCCCGCAGCCCCATCTATTCAGTCAATTTCCGACGATATTGCCAGCGCCGAGGATGGCGAGCGCCTACAGGATGCGATTGCGCACTGGACATTCCGGCGCGAGATCGATCGCGACCTGTTTCTTGGTTTCCTCGGACAGGCACAGCTGGGCGGCGCACCGCCATGGCGGGCGCACATGATGGTCAACGGAAAGCATGGATCGGGGAAATCCTATCTGGCAACACTGGCTGCGAGCGTGCTCGGCGGCGCGGCCCATCCCATGACGAACAATTACTCCGAAGCCGGATTGCGTCAGGCCATGACCGAACAGGCGCGATGCCTGATCCTTGATGAGGCCGAAGCCGAGGAAGGCGGCGGACGCATCAACGCCGTTATCGAATTATTGCGTCATATGTCCGGCGGAGACGGCGTGCGCGCCCTGCGCGGTTCGTCGGGGGGGCATGCACAGGGCTTCTCCGTCACCGGTTGTGCCCTGATGCTATCCGTCCTGCGCGTCCCACTGAAGCCGCAAGACCGGTCACGCATCACGCAGATCCAGATCGTTCCGCCCGAGCAGGCCGATCCTGGCATCGTGCAGAAAATTCAGTCCGATATCGATTTCCTCAAGACGCGTTCACCGCTTTTCCGCGCCCGCATGGTGCAGCATTGGCCCGTGTTTTTGCAGAACTTTGAGACCTACCGCCGCGCCTTTGTCGAAGGTGCCTTGTCATCGCGTGCAGCCGATCAATTGGCGACCTTGCTCGCAGGGCGAGACACGCTGCTATACGACAATCCTGTGGCGATTGCCGATTGCGAGGGAGATGTCGAACGATTCCGCATTCTTTTCGATGATGACAAGGTTGCAGCCGAGGATGGCGAGGGGCAGCAGTGCTGGACGCATCTGCTCACCTCCATGACGGATGCGCACCGCAGTGGTGACAGGATGACCGTTGCGCAGCTGATCATGGATGCGATCGAGGTCAAGAGTCCCGACGAAAACAAGAAGCTTGGCCAATACGGTATCCGCATGGAGTTTGACGGGCCGCCCCGCGCCCCGTCCGCGCTGATCATAGCCAACCAGCATCAAGGGCTCGACCGGATATTCGCGGGCACGCGGTGGGCGGGCGGTGGCTGGCGCGGCGCTTTGGAATATCTGGGCGGCTCCGCCACCGAAAAGCCGCAACGTTTCGCCGGCGCGTTGTCACGCGGCTGGATTATTCCGCAAGAACACTGGCCGGAGAAAGGTGATTAGCATGCGTTCTTTCCCCTTCCCCCCTGCCCCAACCGGATATGAAAGGCTCGTCAAAACGGGCCTTTCGGCGCGGCCTTGGGGCTGGTCCGTAACGGAATGTAACGCACACCGTAACAGGCTGGAGGTCGCAGGATGAAACGAACAGACATAGGGTTGTTACACCGTTACGCCGTTACGGGGATTATTCCCCTCTGTGCGTGCGCACGGCTGTGCAAGAGCATCTCTTATTTATTCTGTAACACTGTAACTAAAATTAGAAAAAGAGAAGAAAGCCGCCACTTTCAAGAGTTACGCAAAGGCGTTACCGCCTGTTACACCCGCCGCTTCATCGTAACAAACAATCCATCAACGACATAGGAGGTCAGACCATGGGTAAGAAAAAGAAACCATCGAGCGCAATCCAGATCGTGAAAAGCATCGTCCACCGCTCGGGCAACAAACACCAGCCTGCACTCGTGCCAGATCCATCCGGCGCGCAGCTCGCGATTTTCGGCGACGATGCCGGAACAGCCGAGCGCCATCAAAAGGGCGTTGCATTCGATGAGGGCAAGCCGGATCAAAAGATCGGTGAGATGATCGAGGATGTTGCCGCGCCTGACGGGAAGCGGGCCATCGTTCACCGTGAATCCGATGTGCTGGATCTCATGCTGCGCAACGGCACGATTGGCGAAGACGAGGTGCGTGCGGGTCGGGCTTTCCGCGATGCCTACTTCCTCGTGCATGCTTCGCCTGTCGGAACGGTCAAGCTGGATAGCGTCGGCGGCGGTGCCGGTCAAGAAGGGTTAATCGACATGCGGATCGAAGCGGCGCAGAGACTTGAGGGATTTTACGACATGCTCGGCGGGGCGGACAAGCTCGGGTCCGTTGCCCTGCGCGAGATTGTCGGGCGCGGCGCGACGCTGACCCAGCTGGTTAAGATGCGCGGGCACTCGGCGCATTTCTGGCGCGGCGGCATGATCGGTGCGCTGCAGGTACTGGCAAAGCATCTGGCTCCCAAGGACAAATCCCCACGGGTCAAACATGTAAATTCTCCAATGGCTATAGGGCGTTAGAGGAAATTCACACAGTGACAAGTTGTATCCGTGTACATGCTGTTATAGATTTCTTGTCATGGTGCAGTGATGCGCCTGAACGGAAAGACGACGTTCAGACATCCGCAATCCCCGCCTCGCCTTTCTGTCGTGGCTTTGCCTGTCCCCTCCTTATGCAACCACCTCTGTCTACCCCGACTTCGAAGGTGCAACATGCCTAAGCGCCCACCTGTATTTCGTCCGGTTTATGCCGGACAACCCTCGGACAAGCAAAGGAAAGCGGATTATGACCGCAAACGGCCGTCGGCGGCCAAGCGCGGTTACGATCACAGGTGGGCAAAGGCACGTAAGGATTTTTTATTCC
>CAYSGL010000091.1:0-6430 GCA_964430725.1 uncultured Pseudobdellovibrionaceae bacterium | reverse complement strand
CTTCGGCCAGTCCGGGGCCGGACGAAAAACAATGCATAACACCACGCAAACCGGCCTTGCCGCCGCCCTCTTCACGGATGATCCAGATGATATCGGCATCGGCATCGCGGGCATGAACCACCAGTGGCAGGCCCGTGTGTATGCATGCCTGTATGTGTTTGCGGAAACCCGCCTGCTGGATATCCACAGGGGAGTAATTATAGAAGTAATCAAGGCCGCTTTCGCCGATACCGACGACCTTCTCGTCGCTTTGGGCAAGGGCGATAAGCTGTTCAACACTCACGCTTTTTTCGGCATCGACGTTAGAATCGTGTGGATGGGTCCCCACGGTGCACCAAACATTTTCAAGGGATTGGGCGGTGGATAAGATTGTGGGAAACTCGGCCACGACCTCGCAACAGATGTTCACCATGCCACTTACACCCGCCTCGCGCGCACGCGTCACAATGGCGGCGGGAGAATCTCCCTCGTTCACGCGGTCGTGGTTTAAATGGCAATGCGAGTCAATCCACATCAGGCCGTTGCCTTTTGTTCGCCCTTTTCCAGTTCGAGGCGGGGAAATACACCTTGCGGCTGATCAATCGGCGTACCGGCCTTGAGCGCGTAATCGGGCGAAATATGGGCATAGGTACGCTGGTCTTCCGGCACTTTGAGCTGGTCGAGCATACGGGCGGCGCCTTCCGGCACAACCGGCTGGATGGCGATGGCCAGACAGCGGATGACATCGGCCAGTACGTACAGAACGGTTTTCATGCGCCCCTCATCGGTTTTCTTGAGGGTCCATGGCGCCTGCGCGTCGATATAGCCGTTGGCATCATAGACAAGGCGCCAGATGGCCTCTAACCCGCGATTAAAGGCAAATTTATCGAAAGAGTGGCGGATTTGCGGCACAAGGCGCTCGTACGCATGGGCGAGCAGAGCCTTGTCATCGTCTGTCAGTTCTCCGGCCTGCGGGTAGGCTTCGCCGCAATTCTTGTAGATCTGGCTGAGCGTACGCTGGGCCAGATTGCCCAGACCGTTGGCCAGATCAGCATTAATGCGGGTGACGGCATGTTCATGGCTGAAATTTCCGTCCTGACCATGCGGCACTTCGCGCATCAGGATATAGCGCGTGGCATCAAGGCCGTACGTGTCAACCAAATCCTTGGGCGCGATGACATTGCCAAGCGATTTGGACATTTTCTGGCCATCGACATTGATAAAGCCATGGGCGAACACGGCTTTGGGCAGGTCCAGCTTGGCCGCCATCAGGAAGGCCGGCCAGTAGACACAGTGGAAACGGATAATGTCCTTGCCGATCACATGGACATCGGCGGGCCAGAATTTTTTGTAGCTGGCCGACGCGGTATCGGGATAACCCACGCCGGTAATGTAGTTGGTCAGCGCATCCAGCCAGACATACATGACGTGTTTGTCATCCCCCGGCACCGGAACCCCCCAATCAAAGGTCGTACGGGAGATGGATAAATCCTGCAATCCGCCTTTGACGAAGGAAATAATCTCGTTTTTACGGCTTTCGGGCTGGATAAAGTCGGGATTTTCTGCGTAATGGGCCAGTAATTTGTCCCCATAGGCCGATAAACGGAAGAAATAGGAGGATTCTTCAACCCATTCGACGGGCGCGCCGCTTGGTGCCAGTTTTTGTCCCCCCTCGCCTTCGGTGAGCTCACTTTCCCCAAAATACGCCTCGTCACGCACCGAATACCAGCCGCCATAATTGTCGAGATAGATATCGTCCGGATTGTTTTCCTTGATCGCGTTCCAGATGGCCTTGGATGCTTCGTAATGACGCGGCTCGGTCGTGCGGATAAAATCGTCGTTCGAGATATTGAGCCAGCCCGCCATGCCACGGAACAGGTCGGCGTTCATATCGCAAAAATCCCGTACGTCCATATTTTTCTCGGCGGCGGTCTTGGCAACTTTTTGGCCATGCTCGTCCGTTCCGGTCAGGAACATTGTTTCATGCCCGTCGAGGCGCTTATACCGCGCCATCACGTCGGTCAGGATCATTTCATAGGCATGCCCCAGATGCGGCGCGCCGTTCACATAAGAAATTGCGGTGGTGATATAAAAAGGGTCTTTTGTGCTCATACCCTCAACATAGCGGAAAGCCTATTCGGACAACAAGCTGTAAATGGACAGCACCGCCTGTCTGCGGTCGAGATTGGCGCGATCGGTCTGTTCGAGAAAATCACGTGCCTTGTCATGCCTGTCGGTCAGAGCCATCAAATCGTAACTGCCGAGCAATTGCGGAAAGGGAGACCGGCGCAATGGAACGGGCAGCGTGTCGGCCCCCTGCACGCGGGCAAAGACGAGCGATTGAAACAGCCACAAGATCAATGTGCGAAATCCCGCCCAGCCGTTATCATTACCAAAACGCCCGATCTGCTCGGCGAGTTGGTGAATGCGAACCATATCGATCTTCGGCCAGTCATCGAGCGGGGAAAGGACGGTTTGCACCATTTCCATTCCGCCCTCTTCCACCAACGATAGGGCACGCCCCGGCGATCCGCCGGTCAGGGAATACAGGAGCGCGAGATCGGATTGGCTTAAATTCTGATCGGCCTGCGCGACCAGTTTGTTAAAAATATCTTCCTCCGGCGCGGTAAAATTCAGCACCCGGCACCGCGAACGGATGGTCGGCTTGAACGCGCCAATCCGGTTGGTAATCAGGATCAGCAGACTTTGCGCCGGCGGCTCTTCGAGGATTTTCAGCAACGAGTCCTGCGCCGTCAAACTCATGGTTTCGGCATCATCGACCACCACGATACGCCAGCCCCCTTCCGAGGCCGTCATGCGCAGGAACGGCGCGATTTTGCGGATCGTTTCGGCATCAAGATTTTTCTTCAGCGCATTGCTTTTCTTTTCATCGGCCTGCCGTTCGGCCACCATCAAATCGGGATGGCCGCCACTGGCGACACGGCGAAAGACAGAATCGTCCGGCGGAACATCAAACGTCGCCGGCAGCGATGGCGCATCGCCAAACAAACTGTCCTGTCCGGCATCGGTGTTGCCGTGTTTGAATAAAAACCGCGCCAGACGATAGGCGAACGTCGCCTTACCGATCCCTTCCGGTCCGGAGAAGATCAGCGCATGCGGCATGCGCCCCGCATCAATCAGGTCACGCAATGACGCTTCGTGCTTTTCAAAGCCGTAGGTCTGTATGGTTTCACGCGGCGGCAGGAGAGAGACAGACACGGACTCGTCATCGGCAAACGCGAACCCGCCTTCATCGTCATCCATGTCGTCGTCGAACAAGCTCATAGACCCACCTTAGTTGTCATCCCGGCCCCGGATCAAGTCCGGGATTAACTGCGTCGAGGGATATTACCTGCCGCCTACCCTATCTTTCCGTCACCCCCGCGAAGGCGGGGGTCTGGACTCCTTTTGCCGGATGCCCGCCTTCGCGGGCATGACGGCTAAGAGTGTCTCTTTCTAATTTCCTGTAGCAATATTTCAAATACCGCGTCAATCGACTGCGACGCATCCACCATCACACAGCGATCGGGATAAAGCGCGGCGATATCGCGGAAGGCCTGATTTAATTGCACATGAAACAGGTTTGTTGATTTATCGAACATTTCGACAGCTTCCCTGCGCAAACGGCGCGCGGCGCTTATGTCGACAGGAACATCGAGAATGAAGGTCAGATCCGGTTCGAAATCGCCAAAGCACAGGCGGCTGATCTCGTTGATTGCCTCGACACCAAACCCCTGCACGATCCCCTGATAGGCGCGGGTTGAATCGACAAAACGGTCGCAGATAACGATTTTTCCGGCCTCAAGCGCCGGACGGATTATCTTTTCGATATGAAGCGCCCGCGCATTCAGCATCAATAACACCTGCGCCGCGAGCGGCCAGTCCTGTCCGTCATATTTTACGAACACATCGCGCAGCGCTTCACCGTCCGGTGTGCCGCCGGGTTCGCGGGTCACAAGAACATCATGCCCCTGCGCGCGCAAGGCCGCTTCGAGTTTTTTGATTTGCGTGGACTTTCCTGCGCCCTCTCCACCTTCCAGTGTGATGAAAAAGCCGCGCGCCATGATTATTGCGCCGCAACCGGCGCGTTCAGAATATCCGCCGATTTCACGCCGCTTTGATTACCGAACACCATGAACTCGATCTTGCTTTGCAGTTTTTTGAAAAAGCTTTGTTCCGCGACATCGGCACCGGCCAGCATCGACACCTCGATCGGCTCCATGCGCGCCACATTGACGACCAGCTTGCCAATTTCCTGTCCTGCCTTGACCGGAGCAATCAACGGCGCGTTATAGACGGCTTTGATCGAGACAGCATTATCCGTCCCCATGCGTGGCACAGTCACCGTTAAATCCTTGGCAGGAACCAAGGGAACGGATGTTGCCGTTCCCATGACAACCGGCGCCTGCGCTACCGCGCTCCCTTGTTCGAGCAACGTCACATTGCGGAAAGACATCAGCGCCCATTCCATCAGCTTGGCGCTTTCATCGGCGCGCGCCTGCATGGATTCCATACCGTTGAGCGTCATCACAACCCGCAGCCCGTCGCGCACACCCGACGCCATCAGGCCGTATCCGGCGGCTTCGGTGTGGCCTGTCTTAATCCCATCCACACCCATGTTGCGGTAAAGAAGGGGATTGCGGTTTCCCTGTTTGATGTTGTTATAGGTGAATTCTTTTTCCGCGTAATATTGATAATAATCGGGGAAATTACGCACCATGGCCACGCCCAGCAATGTCAGGTCCCGCGCGGTGGAATAGTGATTGTCATCGGGCCAGCCGGATGCGTTGAGGAAGCTGCTCTCGGTCATGCCAAGATCGTTGCGCATTTTTTCGGTCATGCGCAGGGCGAATTCACCTTCCGATCCGGCGATCCCCTCGGCCAGGACAATGGTCGCATCATTGCCGGATTGGATGATGACCCCACGGACCAGATCTTCGACCTTCACGCTCTCGCCGAGCGGCACAAACATTTTCGAGCCTTGCATGCGCCACGCCGTTTCGCTGACCGGCAAAGATTGATCCAGCGCCAGCCGCCCTGATTTCAACGCATCAAACACCATATACATGGTGGCGACTTTGCTCATCGAGCTGGTCGGCATGCGGTCATGCGCGTTTTTTTCATACAGAACCTGCCCTGTGTCGAAATCGACAACATAGGCCTGTTTTGCATTCACCTCTACGGCATGGGCCGGTGACGCAACGGACAGGCATAAAAAGGCGGACAGGAAAAAGAATCTGATCATAGGCATGCTCCTATCAAAGCGGGTTTGGCGGGGGCGCGTCAACGGTTAATCAACAATGATCCGCGCATCGTCGACACCGGCGGATACGGTCCCGTTCAGGGCGCTATCGGCCATCGCGACCTGCTCATACGGCCCCAGCCTCACGCGGTAGAAGGTCTGGCCGCTGACCGTAGCGGGATAAACGCGTGTCGGGCCGACGGTGGACAGCTTGCGGCTTAAAGCAAGCGCGTTGGCTTCGCTGGAAAAAGACCCTGCCTGTACATACAGGTTGGTCGGGGCGACGGCGACTTGCTGGACAACCGGATCGGGATAGACAACGCCGCCCTGCCCCTGATGCACCGGTACAGAGCCGATTGTCTCGCGCTGGACGGACGGCACCGGCGCGCCGCCGCTATGCACAACTTGTTGCTGCGCCAATACCACCTCGCGCGGTGGGGCGGATGAAGACACCGGCACACGGTTGCGGTTGAGCGCCACTTCATAGCCGCGCGTATCACGCCCCTGCCGCGCCAACTCTGCCACGCGGCGACTTTCCTCAGGTAACACTTCGATTTTCACGCGCGCCGTCCCTTGATTCTTGAACGCCAGCAATTCCGCCGCGCGCTCGGATAAATCCAGAACGCGCCCCCGCGAAAACGGTCCGCGATCATTCACACGCACGATCAGCGATCGCCCGTTTTGCAGATTCGTCACGCGGATCAGCGAGGGCATTTGCAGTGTGCGGTGCGCAGCGGTCAATTCGTTCTTGTTGAAAACTTCGCCATTGGCGGTTTTTTTGCCATGAAAGCCTGGGCCGTACCAGGACGCAATGCCTGTTTCGGAGTGGTCATAGCGCTCTTGCGGCGTGTAGCGCGTTCCTTGAATCGAATATGGATTGCCGACCTTGAACGTCCCTTGCGCGGACGGCGGCGGGTCGTATGTCTTCCAGGCATGAGAGGCAAGCTCGGCCTCGGCGCACCCCGCCAACAATATGACTGCCAGAAGGGAGAAGAACGGTCGGAATCGGAACATCAACATCACTCCCGTTTTTTACTCGGCCCAGCCGCCCGACGCAATGGCATCGGCCAATAAACCCACAGAGGTGGCAAAATAGGTCGAGCGGTTCCATTTCATAATCGTGCGGTAATTATTATAGGCCAAATACGCTTCGCCGCCCACGCCGTCGGGCGCGACGATCGAGGCCGTCATCTGATCGCCAGGCAACGC
>CAYSGL010000090.1:1722-6432 GCA_964430725.1 uncultured Pseudobdellovibrionaceae bacterium | reverse complement strand
CTTTGTCGGACAGCGCGAATAGACGCGATTGTCTTTCACGAAAAACCCGCCATCCGGCGGGTTTTTTATTGTCGCGATCTTAACGAATTCTTCATACATTTGTATTAAGTTCTATACTTGGGCACGCGTGGGCGAAATCGGCGTTAGACTGATACGCATCCATACCAGCATCGGTGGACTTCACAGGGGAGGGTTACTGATGAATACGTTATCACGCACGCCGCAACCACGCGGCTTTGTCGGCACGAGCCGTGCCATGCAATCTGTCTACAGCATCATCGAAAGCGCCGCGCCAAGCATGGCCAGTGTCTTTATCACCGGCGCATCGGGCACGGGCAAGGATCTGGCGGCGCGGGCGCTGCATATTACCTCGCCACGCGCGGACAAACCGTTTATCACCTTGAACTGTGCGACCATTCCGTACGACCTTGTCGAATCTGAATTGTTCGGCCATGTCAAAGGCGCCTTCACCGGCGCGGACGAAACGCGCGACGGGGCGGTGGCTCGTGCGCAAGGCGGCACGTTGTTCCTCGACGAAGTTTGCGACATGCCGATGGAGATGCAAAGCAAGATGCTGCGCTTTTTGCAAAACGGGCAATATACCCGCGTCGGCGACAACAAAGTTGAACAGAGCACGGTGCGCATCGTGTGTGCCACCAATAAAGACCCGGCGCGGGAAATCGCGCGGGCCAAGTTTCGCGAAGACCTGTTTTACCGCCTTCACGTCATTCCGGTCGTTATGCCAGATTTATGCGTACGCGGCCAGGATATCATTGTGCTGGCGCATGTTTTCCTGCGCCGGTTCGCCGCGCTGGAAAATAAACAGTTCGAGGGGTTTGATCCGCAGGCGCTCGACTTGCTGGCCGCGCATGACTGGCCCGGCCATGTGCGCGAGCTGGAAAATGTCATCCGGCAAATCACCATCCTGTATCAGGGCGGGCGCGTAACATGCATGATGCTGCCGCCGTATCTGGTACAAAAATACGCGCAACGCAACACCAACAACGACAATACGCCGCAGCCCCCCGTTCGCCCCTTGCGCGAAATCGAAAAACAGGTGATCGAAAGCGCCATCTCGCGCTGTGGAGGCAATATCGCGCAAGCCGCCGCGATGCTGGAAATATCGCCCTCGACCATCTATCGCAAAAAGGCCGAATGGGGCGAGGAAAGCCATTTATAACCTTTGATAAAGGCTTGCGCGCCGCCGGACACGCCGCTATTTTTGGATGGTCAATCCAAGGAGAGCGTGATGTTCAAAGAATTCAAGGAATTTATCGCCCGTGGCAATGTCTTCGATATGGCCGTCGGGATCGTCATGGGCGCGGCCTTTACCGCCATCGTCAATTCGGCTGTGGGCGATCTGGTCATGCCGGTGATCGGCGTGCTGACCAGCGGCGTTGATTTCGCGGATAAATTCATCGCGCTGGACGGGGAAGCCTATGCGTCGCTGGCCGCCGCCAAAGGCGCAGGCGCGCCGGTCATCACCTATGGCGTATTTATCAACGCGGTGATCAATTTCCTGATCGTCGCGTTTGTGATTTTCATGCTGATCAAACAGGTCAACCGCCTGAAAAAGGCCGAAGCCGCCGCCCCCGCGACCCCGCCGGCGGATGTGCAGTTGTTGACCGAGATCCGCGACTTGCTGAAAAAACAGGGCTAGACGCCCCGCGCAAAAGCCCCGCCGATGCGGGGCTTTTTTATACTTGATCTCTGGCGCGGACCTGTCTATTTTGCCCTTCATTCCCTTATAGGGGCCCATAGCTCAGCTGGGAGAGCGCTTGCATGGCATGCAAGAGGTCGTCGGTTCGATCCCGATTGGGTCCACCATTTCCCCCATACCCGATTACTGCGTCAAACATCCCGTTTTCGTGATGAGGCGGGAGCCGATTTTCTTAAAGCGAAAAAATATTGACCCCTGCCAACAATATATATACATATTATTTCACGTAGAAATGAGGATTACGATGAATGTGCCAGTTAAAACCAGTTTTACCGGAAACCGTCAAAGCCCTGTGATTTTTCCTCAATTTCCGGACGGCACGAATGGGGGGTTTTGCAAACTCTCAGCTATCCTACTTGATCAACGCACATTGCAGTATATAGGGATCACTGCCCTTCAGCACGCGGATCGCGAGAAAATTTATGGCCTGCCCCAGGATGAATCCCAACAAATAAAAATTTTATACATGGCAGCAGAAGGCGTAGAGCCAATTATTATAGGGACACTCCAGCCTTCCAAATACAAAGAGGCCGGAGAAATAACAGGGAATTCTCCTTTTTTTGTCCAGCGTATCGCACTAAGCGATGACTTGCCCGAAGACGTTTTATCCGCTGCAAAAATAGAAGGCCCTCTTTCTTTCCTAGAAGATCAGGTAGGCCATAACGCCACCTTACCTGACGGCACGATCATCGGTACCATACTCGATGAACAGAAATATATGCCGATCGGACAGACGGCTTTAATCTATCCGCTTGTCCCCGTGCGCCTCCATCAACAAGAGAAAGCCGCGCCCGATGACAAAACCGAACCGCGTTGCGGGGAGATGGTGTTTGATAGAAAAGGGGGTGCAGCAGGAATAATTGTCAGCAAAGACACGCGACCCAAAGACACATTCTATTACTTTGTCCCGATCGAAGATGTGCTTGCTTATCATGGTTTAAGCTTTACGGCACAGCGTCTGACCTTGGACCGCGCCCCCTCACCCGGCAGTCTTTAATAAAAAGGGGCGCCGCAAGCCGATCCCTGCTTTAAGCACCGAAGCACCGGGGGCAAAGCACCGGGGGCACAATGGTTATTGTGCCCCCTCGCTGAAATATTGATCAATTAATCAAAGAAAAGTATATTGAGGAAATATATGACTAGAAATCTCGATATAGCTCTTCTCAAGAGCGCGATAAATGAATCGGAGCTTCTCCGATCAATTATCAGTTTCGACAAAGCTCCAAGCCACCATGTTATAGAAAGTACGCCTTCAGGGTCATGGTTGTTATATATTGTCGATGATCGCGGCGGAGAATTTAATAGGTGTTCTTTCAATAGCGAAGGCGAGGCGATATATAAACTTCTGTCAGATATTATTACCAGCTATGAGAACGATAAAAGATTTATAAAAGACATAAATTTGATCAGGAGTATCATCGGTGCCAATAGCTTCTAACGTTGTGTACAGAGACGGGATTCGCCTGACAGTACCGCATTTTGAAGCTGGTTCAGGCGGCGCGGATTTCAGGGACCATTCAAGCCTGCTGTAAAAGCACTGGGGGGATATTGGTACTGAAGATCCGTACCGGAGACTTCTACGTAGCCATGAATAGGCTTATCTGGCGCGCAGGCGGTTTTCACGGGCGCAGTTCGGTGGCGATGATCTGCAGGACCTGGTGGAAATCCACGCCGAGCAGCGCCGGTGACACACCAATCAATCCGGCACAAACCACCCCAAACCCAAGGCTGAACAGATCGCCGCCGGACAATCCGCGCGCCTGTACCTGCGCTTCATGGGGCAATGCTTCGTTCGGAAGCGGGCCGTCCGGCGCAGCTTTTTCCTTGCGCGCGCGGAAAAGCAGGTGAACCACCCGCGCGAAATCATCAACCGTCATAAAAAATACCCGCAAAGCACGCTCGATAATCGCGAATCGTGCAACCAGCCGGCTGCCGGCCATCGCGCCGCCGCGCGCCGCCTGGCCCAGCCCCAGCGCGCCCATGACAACATCCGCATAAAGGGCAATCACCAGCGAAAACAGGATCAGGGCGATGTCCAGCTTGGTACACCAGACCGCCTGAAACAGCGGATGGCGGTTTCCCGATGCTATATGCCGCCAAATCTCGACCCCAAAATGAAGCAGGGCCAACATCGCCACCCAGAATAAATTGGTGAAAATGCTTAAAATAACCGCCGCGCCTACATAAAGCAGAATGAACGACCAGCGATCATCGTGATCGCGCACCCAATGATGAATTTTATCCATAGAATCAATGATATCAGCGGAAGACAGGCATAAAAAAGCGAAAATTACGGTTTTGATGGCTTTTTATGGCATAAACTTATGGAAAAATTGGGCGGTGCGTGCTAGGAAGGGCGGGGATGGACATCAAAATATTGCTCATCCATCTTTGGCTTATGCCGGGGCCGTGCTATCTTGCCTGCTGTATTTCACATGAGAGGCAAGAGGGTACGATGCGCAAAACGATGGTAATGACAATGGCGTTGATGATCGTGACGCTGGGCATGTGCGGCTGCGGCAACACATTTCACGGCGCGGGCAAGGACGTTGAAAATATGGGCGAATGGATGCAGGACCGGTTTTAGGCCCCTCCGCCCGATAATGAAAGAGAGGATAGAATGCGCTTTATTATTGCCTGTATGGTTATTGTCGGGCTGTGCCTGTTCGCGATGCCGCTGATCCCCGCCTTTAACGGGGTACAAAAACAACGCGATGCGATTATCGCGAGCGCCACATCGGGGGTCAATCTGGATGTCCCGCCACCGATAGAGGGCGATGCGTTCCCCGCCACCGAAATGGCGCTGGATGCCGAGGCGCTGGCCGGCCTTGAACCGGCCGCCGGCGGCGATATGCCAACGGATGATAATATGATGGTCACGCCGTCCGGCGCCTTTGTCGGCGGTTTTACAGGCGAAGCGCCTGCCGGTCTTGCCGAGCCGCAAGACATGATGCCCGAAGCACAATAAAGATATTATTATTGTTGCCCGC
>CAYSGL010000090.1:0-1712 GCA_964430725.1 uncultured Pseudobdellovibrionaceae bacterium | reverse complement strand
GCACCTTGGGCAACAAGACCCAATAACGGCCGGTCGCCTTCATCGCGCCGGCCATTTTTTCAGCCTCCGCGCCAAAACCCCAGAACACATCCCCGCGCACCGCGCCCTTGATCGCGCCGCCGGTATCCTGCGCCATCATCATGCGGCGCAACGCCGGATCGTCGGTCGCCAGCCAGACAGGAAACCCGTAAGGGAATTTCCCATGATCCACCGCCAGCGAGCGTAGCGGCGTCAGCGCAATTCCCTCACCGCCGATCGGCCCTTCGCCGTCAATCTCACGGAAGAACACATAGGATTTGTTGGTATTCATCAACGAATCCGCCTCGCCCGGATTCGCCTCCAGCCAGGCGCGGATCGATTGCATCGAAACAGACTCTTTATCCAGCGCGCCGCGTTTGACCAGCTCGCGGCCTATGGCGTAATAAACATGGCCGTTCTGCCCGGCATAGCCGATGCGCATGGCCGAGCCGTCGTCGAGCTGGACCACGCCTGATCCTTGCACCTGCACGAAAAACGCATCCGCCGCATCATCGACCCAGACAAGGATTTTTTCCTGTTTCATCTTGCCGGACAGAATTTCCGCGCGCGTTTCATAGGGTTTTAAATTTCCTTCAATTACGCGGCCTGCAATGCGCTGTCCTTTCAGCTCGTCGCGGAATTCGCCCAGATTGACCATGACCAGATCGTCAGGGCGCGCATGCAACGGAACGCTGTAGCGCGCGGTTTTTGTGCGCGACCCGTTCAGGGCCGCTTCGTAATATCCGGTAAACAGGCCTTCGGCTTTGCCGCCGGCGCTGATGGCGTAAGGCGTAAAATATTCTTCGAAAAACAGACGGGTTCCGGTCGGATCGTTCTTGTTGATGGCCGCATATTTTTCACATGGTATTTGCCAATTTTTGTTCTTGCCGAACAGCGGATTGGCGGAAAAAGGCGCATCGGCATCACGGCGCATGATGCGCGCGCATGATCGCATAAAGGCAACTTCGAAATCCTGCCATTCTTCTTCGTACCATCCGGGTAGATCGCGGTACGAGACGGGGGTGAGTTCCGGCGGGGCGGATTCATCGACGCTGCCGTCCGGCATACCGGCACACGCGGCGAGAAGAACGAGCAGGGATAAAAGCAAGATGGAGCGCATGGCCCCATCCTAGCATAATTCGGTGAAATGCAAACCGGCCTCAGGATGCGTCGGGCACCGGTGTTTTATGGTCTTCAACAATATCGCCATCGCTGGTCTCATAGACAAGCCAGCGCGGATCTTTTGCACCCACGGCGCGACCAAACGTCCAGACATCAACCATTTCCGTGACGTGGTCGGGATGGCCCGACAGGACCAGCCCGTCCTTATCGCGCACAACGCAAGTTTCATCCGCCGTAAAACGGACGGTCAAATAAATCATTTTATCGCGCATCACGGCGTGCAACAGCTCGGCCTTGCGTACCGCATGTATTTCGGTGCTAACGCTCTCGCCGCGCGTCTCGCGATCGGTGATAGCGGCATCGAAGGCGGCATAGACCGGCGGAGCCAGCAAATCCTTGAGCGTGTCGCGGTCGCCGTCGGCAAAGGCTTCGACAACAAAGGCGAACGCATCCGCCGCCCCTTGCGCAAACTGCATCATCGAAAAAGACCGGTCGCGGCGAGCGATGTCCGCCACATCATTTTCCGCCTGCGCGCCGAGGGTGAAATAGACGGGCAGGGCAGGGGCCGCGTC
>CAYSGL010000089.1:0-6451 GCA_964430725.1 uncultured Pseudobdellovibrionaceae bacterium | reverse complement strand
ATCCTGTGGCGCTTATCAGGGCGACATTCTTATTTTTGACCAGCGCCTCGCCAATGTCGGCCTTCCCGATCACGACTTGCAATAAGTTGGCAGGTGCCTCATGCCCGGCCGCCATGAACCGCGCCACCGCTTTGGCAAAAATTTTCTCACAAGCCAGCGCTGTTAAAGGGGTTTTTTCCGAAGGTTTCCAGATCAGTGAATTGCCGCAAACCAACGCCAGTGCCGCATTCCACGACCATACGGCGACAGGGAAGTTAAAGGCCGAAATAACCAGAACAGGGCCCAGCGGGTGCCATGTTTCACGCATGTGATGCCCCGGCCTTTCCGAGGCGATCGTTAATCCATAGAGCTGGCGCGAGAGTCCCACGGCAAAATCGCAGATGTCGATCATCTCCTGCACTTCGCCGCGCCCTTCGGAAATAATTTTTCCGCATTCCAGCGTAACAAGCTGCGCCAGATCTTCCTTTGCGGCACGCAACTCTTCGCCAAGCAAGCGCACCAGCTCACCGCGCACAGGGGCCGGCACGTTTCTCCAACTCTCGAAAGCCGTGCATGATTTTTTCACTATGCCGTTCATCTGCGATGGGCTATGCGTAGCCAATACCGACAATATCGTCCCGTCGATCGGCGTGCGCACCATTAAATCACCGCTTCTTGAAACAGATAGCCCGTTCGCCTTTAAAATAGCGCTATATTCCATGGCTTATTCTCCTTGGTTTTGTTCATTCTCCAACAGGGGGTACGCAACGGCACACATATAGCTGTTAATTCTGCGGTAATCGCGAATAATATCCAGATGCAGCGAGCTGGTCGATACGGTTTCCGGCACACCATCGCGCAGACGTTCGATATGCGTGCCAAAGCCTTTGATTTCGGCATTGCGGATAATGTCCTTATCGGCCAGAAGCCGCCGCGCCAGCGTCGTATCGCCTGTATCGAAAATGGATTGCGCCAATTTGATGCTTTCAAGCACCAGATCATGGATATGCTGGATTTCTTTGAGACCTTCTGCCGAAAATTCGACCTGATTACGTATTTTTTTGTTCACCAGCGGTAAAAGATTTTTATCGATGACATCACCCGCATGTTCAAGATTTGTCGAGAACATCAGAATTTGCACATAGCGCTGTGCCTCGCGCTTGTCCATGAATTCCTGTGCCATGCGTGCCATATAATTTTTTATCTGGCTGTACAACTGATCGACGATATTATCTTCTTCCTTGATGCGTCCGACCAGTTTTTCATTATTGGTGCGCATCGCCCGCATTGCATCGGTCAGCATTTGCTGAATCATTTCCGCCATACGCAGAGTCTCTCGCGCGGCATTCGACAGCGCGACAGACGGCGTATCGAGATCTTTTTCGCTTAAGTAACGCGCCCGCCCGGGATCGTACGCAACGGGACGGTCGGGCAAGGCCCGTTTGAGAAGTTCGTTGATCAAGCCGGTAAACGGTAAAAATACGAGCGCCAGCGCAATGTTAAAACCCGTATGGAAATTAACAAGCTGGCGCGCCTCGTCCGCCTCGAAATCGGCCAGTGGCGGCATCAGAAGATGCAAGAACGGTACAATGGCAACAATGCCCGTGATGCGGATCAGCATATTACCCAAAGGGATACGCATGGCATCGGGATTATCCTTCAAGGTCGCAATCAGAGGAGCGATCGTCCCGCCGAGATTAGCGCCAAGCACCATAAACAATCCAAGCTCTAACGGTAACACCCCCGCCGTGACCAGCGACATGAGCAATAACACAATCGCCAGCGAACTATGCGCGATCCATGTCATCAGGGCCGCAAGCAACACGGCAAAAAAAGGATCTTGTTCAAGTGGCGCCAGTATCAACGGTAGGGTTTCCGATTCACGCAAAGGCGATGCGCCCTCGCGGATCAGGTTCAGCGCCATCAGCATAAGCGCCAGCCCGATCAGAATACGGCCTATATTTTTGAGCTTGCCGTTATTCTCCATCTTGAAAAGAATATAACCGGCGACAAGAAACGCCGGCAGCAGCAAGGAAATATCCAGCGAGAAAAGCTGGGCAACCAGCGTCGTGCCGACATCAGCACCAAGCACGATTGCAATCCCCGTTGCGGCATTCAACAGACCTTGTGACGCGAATGAAGAAACCACCAGCACGGTCGCCGTCGAGCTCTGTAACAGCGCCGTCATACCGATGCCAGCCGCGAACGCTTTCAGGCGGTTATTTGTGCAGGCGGCCAGAAAACGCCGCAACGATGCGCCAAAACCACGCGTTACGCCGAGGCGCAACAACATAACCCCCCACAGCAGCAGGCACACGCCCGCGACGATATTCAGCAATATAATCGAAGGAATGTCCGCACCCATAAATTAGAACCCCGCACCGGGCTGGGCCAGATAGATTTCTTCTTCAGGAGTGTTCTCGCGGCCCAGAATTTTGTTCCGATGAGGGAAGCGTCCAAACTCTTCGATAACTTTTAAATGTTTGACCGCATAATCATATCCAAGAGGATCGTCTTTTTTCATTTTTTCAAACAGCTCGACCGATTTTCTCTGGTCACCCAGATTCTCGCTGTGCTCATAGGGTAAATAAATAAACCGGCGCTTGACGGGGCTGAGTACCTGATCGAACCCTTTGGCAACCGCATATTTTGCCACGACCAACGCTTTGCCATCTGTGGCAAAGGCGTCCGGCGTGCCCCGGAACATATTGCGCGGAAACTGGTCCATAAGAATGCATAACGCCAGACAGCCATCTGCATCCTTGCGCCAATCGTCAAGAATGCCCATTTTGGCTTTTTCGTATTTATCGTGAAAGCGGTCGCGGATTTGCGCATCGAAATCCGGATTGACCTGAAACCACTGCTGCGGGGTTGTGTCCTCGAACCAAAAGGCGAGGATATCTTCTTGAGAATCCTTCATAAAATTGATGTTATGCCGACTGGTCGTTTTGTTCAAGAAGGCGTGCCAATTTCTTTTCCGCCCGCCCGTACAGCCAGAACATCAGACTGGATGGCAAAAACGGCGAAATCAGCCAAATGACCAGAGATGGTTGCTCAAACAGCTTGAGAAAGCTCCCATCGGCAATATTGGTATAGGCCGCGACGAACACAAAAACGCCTAATATCGCGAAGACATAACCTGTCACCCGATATGTATGCATTTTGATGATAAGGTATTGACCTTCCGCCGACATCTGGACCCACATTGTTATAACCGGCAATGCCGGCTGGGGATTTTTCCCTCTATTCTACATGATGCCTGATTCGTGTTAACGCAACCCTAAGATCAGTGCAGCTTGGCCCACAGCTTACGTTTAACGGCGTACATCAAGGCGGCAAAAACACCAAGGAAAATCAGTGCCTTGAGGCCCGTTTGCTTACGCACTTCCATCTCCGGTTCAGCCGCCCATGTCAGGAAATGCGCAACGTCCTTGGCATATTGGTCAACAGTCTGCGGTACATCGGTGCTTTCATATGCAACCACGCCATCGGACAGCGGGGGAGCCATGGCGATCACATGCCCAGCCATATATTTGTTGTAATACTGCCCTGCCAGAAGGTCGGTCCCCTCCGGAGCGTCCTCATAGCCGGTCAAAAGACCATACACGTAATCCGCGCCGCCCATACGCGCCTTGGTAATCAAGGACAGATCCGGCGGCAATGCGCCGTTATTGGCATATTTGGCGGCCTGTTCATTTTCATAAGGCGCCTTGAATGAATCGCTGGGCCGTGCGGGGCGTTCGAACATGTCGCCTTCGTCATTGGGACCGTCCATAACAGTATACTCGGCGGCGGCAGATTTCGCCTGATCCTCGCTATATCCCAGCGCAGTCAAATTGCGATAATAGACACGGTCCATCGAATGGCACGCCGCGCAGACCTGTTTGTAAACCTGAAAACCGCGCTGCAAAGCGGCCTTGTCATAAGCTCCGAATGGGCCGTTGAAAGACCAATCCACCGATGGCGGTTTAGGCGCATCCCCTGCCGCAAGAACGGGCGACACGCCAAGCATCAATCCGGCAGCAACTAAAGAAATGGTACGTTTCATCGGTCAGACTTCTCCGGATTAATGTTTGGCCAGTACAGCGTCATGGATTGAATTCGGTAATTTTGCCACGGGCTCCTTGCGGTTGAATACGGGAATCAACACAAGGAAAAAGGCAAAATAGGCGAGTGTCGCCACCTGCGAGAGCGGCACCCAGAACCCTTCAGCCGGTTTCGCCCCGCACAGGCCAAGGATCAAAAAGTCAATCACCAGCGCGAACAGCGCGATACGGTACCACGGACGATAACGAGCCGAGCGGATCGGGTGTTTGTCGAGGAAAGGCAATACGAACAACAGCGCGATCGACCCGAACATGGTCAGCACGCCGCCAAGCTTGGCTTCGATAAACACAATATCGGTAAACGGAATGCCGATATCGAACGTAATCGCGCGCAGCATGGCATAGAACGGCAGGAAGTACCATTCAGGTACGATATGCGGCGGCGTCACCATCGGATTCGCCATGATGTAGTTATCAGGGTGGCCCATATAGTTCGGCGCGAAGAAAGTAAACGCGACATAAATCATCAGGAAGATCAGGAGGCCGAACGTGTCCTTCATCGTGTAATACGGATGGAACGGCACGGTGTCCTGCGGGCCCTTGGGCTCGATGCCGGTCGGATTGTTCGATCCCGTGACATGAAGCGCCCAGACGTGCAGGAACACCACGCCGACGATCACAAACGGCAATAGGTAATGCAGTGCAAAGAAACGGTTCAACGTCGGATTATCCACCGAGAAACCGCCCCAGAGCAGCGTCACAATAGAATCGCCGACCAACGGCACCGCCGAAAACAGATTGGTGATCACCGTTGCGCCCCATAATGACATCTGGCCCCACGGCAGGACATAGCCCATAAAGGCGGTCGCCATCATCAACAGGAAGATCAGCATGCCCAGCATCCACAGCAATTCACGCGGCTGTTTATAGGACCCGTAATACAAACCACGGAAAATATGGATATACACCGCGATAAAGAAGAACGACGCGCCATTCATGTGCAAGTAGCGGATCATCCAACCCCAGTTGACGTCGCGCATGATGCGCTCGACCGAGTCGAACGCCATATCTTTATGCGGCGCATAATGCATGGCCAGCGAAATGCCCGTGACGATCATAATGATCAGCATGGTCATGGCGATCGCCCCGAAATTCCAGAAGTAATTAAAATTCTTGGGGGTCGGGAAGACACCGTATTCCTTTTGCATCAACGTGAATACAGGCAGACGCGAGTCAATCCATTCAACGACTTTATTATCAAAAGGGGTGCGGTCTTTAGCGGCCATGATCGTGTCTTCCTTATTAACCGATGCGGATCAGCGTATCAGATACAAACGTGTATTCCGGAACGGCGAGGTTCTTCGGTGCCGGCCCCTTGCGGATACGGCCCGATGAGTCGTAGTGCGATCCATGGCACGGACAGAACCAGCCATCATACTCGCCCTTCGCTTCCGATGGTTTCTGGCCCAGCGGCACGCAACCAAGGTGCGTACAGATACCGACCATCACAAGCCATTGTTCTTTACCGGCCTTGACGCGCTCTTCATCGGTTTGCTTGTCCCGCAGGTCGCCCAATTGGACCGCACGCGCCTCATCGATTTCCTTTTTCGTGCGGTGGCGGATAAATACCGGCTTACCGCGCCAGACAACCGTAATCGCCTGCCCCTCTTCGATCGGCGCCAGATTGACCTCGGTCGTGGCCATCGACAGCGTATCCGCAGCGGGGTTCAACTGGTCGATGAATGGCCAGGCGACAGATCCCGCTCCCACCGCGCCAAAGGCGGCAGCCGTGAGATACAAAAAATCGCGTTTGGTGGAATCAGGGGGTGAGTGGTCTGCGCTCATAAGGAATACCGTTGGTTAACCTGAAAAAATTACAGCGTAAGCGAATAGCATTATCCTTCTACCCCAGACAAGGGGGGATTTCCAGTCTTTCCCAAGGCTTATCAATAGGCTATGAGAAGGCATGATCCGGCTTGCCCTCTATCAGCCCGATATTCCGCAAAATGTCGGTGCCGCCATGCGGCTCTGCGCATGCCTTGGCGTGCCGCTCGACATCATCGAACCCTGCGGATTCCCATGGGATGCGCGGAAAATCCGCGCCGCTGCCCTCGATTATATCGACCATGTTGCCCTGACCCGCCACGATTCATGGAATGTATTCCGCAAAAATACGGACCAAAATCGTCTTGTTTTACTCACAACCAAGGCGGCCATTCCTTATTATGATGTGGCTTTTCAATCGGGCGATATTCTTCTTGCCGGACGCGAGAGCGCGGGTGTACCAGATGAGGTGCATGAGGCCGCGCATATCCGCGTCAGCATTCCGATGCATGGTGCCATGCGATCATTAAATGTCATCAATGCCAGCGCCATGGTGCTGGGCGAAGCAATAAGGCAAACCCATGACTGATCCAATCTGGACC
>CAYSGL010000088.1:0-6475 GCA_964430725.1 uncultured Pseudobdellovibrionaceae bacterium | reverse complement strand
ACGGCAAATTTTTTCGCGTCTTCCACATTCGTAAAGCGGCCATAGGCGGCTGTGGGAATATTATATTTGCTGCACAGATCTTTTGTGAATCCTTTCGATCCTTCCAAAATCGCAGCATTGGCGCGCGGTCCAAAGGCCGGAATACCCGCCGCGTCCAGCGCATCGACAATGCCGGCAACCAACGGGGCTTCAGGCCCAACAACGACAAAATCAATGTCTTTGGCGCGGGCGAATTCTACCAGTCCCGAAATATCCTCAATGCCGATGGGCACGCATTGCGCCACCTGTGCGATCCCTGCATTGCCAGGCGCGCAATAAAGTGTTTCGCATTGTGGAGATTGCACAAGTTTCCATGCCAGCGCATGTTCACGGCCACCGGACCCGATCAATAATATTTTCATGGCACGCACTATGCCTTCAATCCCCCAGCATGACAAGCGCGTGATTGCCGCCGGCGGCGGTGGTATTGGTACAGATATGCTTTTCGGTCGCAAAGCGCGCTAGATAATGCGGACCGCCCGCCTTGGGACCTGTTCCGGAGAGCCCCTGACCGCCAAAAGGCTGGACCCCCACAATCGCGCCGATTGTCGATCGGTTCATATACAGGTTCCCCGCCCGCACATAACGCGCCGCTTCTTCCATCACGCTGTTCAGGCGCGTATGCAAACCGAACGTCAAGCCATATCCCGTGCGGTTGATGGCCTCGAACACATTCTTAATGCGCCCGCCATCAAAGCGGACGACATGCAAGGCCGGGCCGAATATTTCCTTTTTCAAACTCGACAGCGCATCAATTTCATACGCGATCGGCGCAAAATAATGCCCCTGTACGGCCATATGCTTTTCCAATGGGGCGATGGCTATTTTCTTGCCGAATCCATCAAGATTAACGCGATGGCTTCTTAGAACCGACAACGCATCCTCGTCGATCAGCGGTCCGATATCTGTTGATAATGCCATCGGATCGCCCACGCGTAATTCGGCCATGGCACCCGACAGCATCCTCAACGTCTTTTCCGAGACATCCTCTTGTACAAACAAAACCCGTGTCGCCGAACAACGCTGCCCCGTCGAACCGAACGCACTCACCATCACATCGTCCACGACCTGTTCCGTTAATGCCGATGAATCGGCAATCAACGCGTTCTGTCCCCCTGTTTCGGCGATCAACGGCACGATCGGGCCATCCTTTGCCGCCAGCGTGCGGTTAATCGACCAAGCCACCTCGGTTGATCCGGTAAAAGCAACACCCGCGACGTCAGGATGTGAAACCAGCGCCGCACCCGTCCGCCCATCACCGGGCAAAAGATGCAAGGCGCTGTCAGGCACACCGCAACGATGCATCAAACGCACCATCTCAAAGGCGATTAACGACGTTTGTTCCGCAGGTTTGGCAATCACGGTATTCCCCGCCATCAATGCCGCAACGACTTGCCCTGTAAAAATCGCCAGCGGAAAATTCCAGGGCGAGATACACACGAAAATTCCCCGGCCTTCCAGACGCAGGCGGTTTTCTTCCCCCGTATAGCCCGGCATCAGGGTTCCGCTCTCATCAAACATCCGGCGGCCTTGCGCGGCATAATAGCGACAGAAATCAACCGCCTCGCGCACTTCGGCCAACGCATCGGGAATGGTCTTTCCCGCCTCGCCAATCGCCAGTGCCATAAATTTTTCGGTTTCGGCTTCAAGCGTATCCGCAATTTTTTCCAATATGTCCGCTCGCTCGCTCGCGCGAACACGCGACCAATCCCGCCACCCTTTGCTGGCCGATATAAATGATTTTTCGATATGGTTGTCATCGGCATAACAGACACGGCCAATCAGACTCGATGTATCGGCAGGATTGAACACGTCCCGGCAATCACGCGTCTTGCACATTTTGCCATCGATCAGGGGCATTGATTTGAACGGGGCATCCGACAAGACCGATATCAATCCCTGCATCAGCCTATCAATACGCTCAGGATCGGTCAGATCAATACCACGCGAATTTTTACGATCGGGGAACAAATTTTGCGGCAATGGCAAGGCCGGATGACGCACCGGCTTTGTTTCCCGTACTTGCGAGACAATATCGCGCGCCAATGAATCCGGCGGCTGGCTTTCGTCATAAATTTTATTCACAAACGAAGAGTTCGCGCCGTTCTCAAGCATACGCCTGACCAGATACGGCAACAGGTCTTTATGTATGCCGACCGGGGCATACACGCTGACGGGGATTTTTGTATCTGTCAGAATTTGGTCGTATAGCGCATCCCCCATACCGACGAGCTTTTGAAAACCGAAACCGCCGCCATTCTCACCGGTCATATCAAGAATGGCCGCCACCGTATAGGCGTTGTGCGTACCAAACAAAGGCCGCACCGCATCCCGCGCCGCCAGTAATTTTTGCGCGCACACCAGATAGGAAAGATCCGTGTTTGCCTTGCGGGTAAACAGCGCATAATCATCCAGCCCCTCGACCTGCGCCCGCTTGATTTCCGAATCCCAATACGCCCCTTTAACCAGGCGTATTTGCAGCGGTCTTTTATGCGCGCGCGCCCACTCCACCAGATATTCGATAAGTGGTAAGGCGCGCTTTTGATAGGTCTGTACCGCCAGGCCGAATCCATCCCAGCGCCGTAATAAAGGATCGGTCGCCACACCCAGAATAATATCAAGTGATATATCAAGGCGCGCCACCTCTTCGGCATCGACAGTCAATGGAATATTCTTCGCCGCCGCCAACGTGCAAAGCGCCGTCAGCTTATCGGTCAGCGCAGCAACGCACTTGTCTTGTTGCGCGAAGCTATAGCGCGGGTGGAGCGCGGATAATTTAACCGATATCCCCACGCCCTCGCCTGACATTCTTTCGATAGCCTTCTTGTATGAATTGAAATACTGCTCGGCATCTTCGGCTGTTCGTGCGCCTTCACCCAGCATATCAAACGATACATCATATCCTTTGGTGTGCAGCTTTCGGGCGGCGGATAACGCCTCGTCGATCGTTTGCCCCAGAACAAATTGCCCGCCTAAATAGCGCATAGCCTGGGATGCCGCCTGCCGCACGACAGGTGTGCCATAACGCTTGAACATGCCCTTGACGGTGCTGCTGGCCGACGCGAGGCCAAGCGCCGTCATGCGCGAAAGCACATCCGGATTTTTGGCCATGGTCGCGAGCCAGTTTGTATTGGCCAATTTATCACGCAACAGCTCATTGGCCGTCGGCCCGTCAGGAATACGCAACAACGCCTCGGCCAACGTCATCAGCGCGATGCCCTCATCCGTATTCAATTTATATTGCTGGAAAAATGCTTCCAGCGATCCGGCCCGCGCGCCTTGCGCACGAATAGCCTCGATGCGCCGGATAGCATCCGCCTGTACCCGCGCCCCGCGCTTCATATCCCAATCCAGCCCCTCAAGCAGTTTTTCGACACAGTCTTCTTCGGGCAGGGCTAAATAGGATGATAAATCGGGTTTTGACATCATGCGCCGATTATATACGATCAACCGCCATGACAACAGAGGATCTCTTTTCCCGCCCCCTTGAACCGGCACGCCGCAATGTGCCGGATATGAGTGTGTCCGACCTCGCGCAGGCATTGAAAAGAACATTGGAAGACAGCTTTGGACATATTCGTGTACGGGGCGAATTGACCGGCCTGAAACTGGCCTCATCCGGTCACTTATATGGCGATCTCAAGGATGCCGATGCCAATATCAATATCGTTTGCTGGCGCTCGACCCTCTCGCGCTTGTCCATACGCCCTGAAGACGGGATGGATGTGATTGTCACCGGCAAGGTGTCGTCCTATCCCAAGAGTTCGCGCTATCAGATTATTATCGAATCCATCGATCTGGCCGGAGAAGGCGCGTTGCTGAAAATGCTCGAAGAGCGCAAGAAAAAGCTGGCCGCAGAAGGCCTGTTCGATCCGGCGCGAAAAAAATCCTTACCGTTTTTACCCAATATCATCGGCGTGGTCACCTCGCCTTCGGGAGCCGTGATCCGCGACATCATGCACCGACTCGACGATCGTTTTCCGCGTCACGTCATTTTATGGCCCGCGCTTGTTCAAGGTCAGGGGGCGGCCGAGCAAGTGGCCGCCGGCGTTCGCGGCTTCAATGCGCTGACGGATAATCGGCCCGATCTGATCATCGTCGCGCGCGGCGGCGGCAGTCTCGAAGACCTGATGGCGTTCAACGAGGAAATTGTCGTCCGCGCTATCGCCGAAAGCGCCATTCCCATTATATCCGCCGTCGGCCACGAAACCGATATAACCTTGTGCGATTATGCGGCTGACGTGCGCGCCCCCACACCGACCGGGGCGGCGGAAATGGCTGTTCCCGTCCGTCTGGACCTGATGGCGCAAATGTCGGATTATGGCGAACGCCTGCTGCGCGGCGTCACGCGACGATTGGCCGAAAACGCGCAATATCTCGCAACATGGACCGCCCGATTGGGACGTCCCGACCATCTTCTTGATACAAAAACCCAGCATCTCGATCATTTAAACAGCCGGATGATCCGTTTTTTCGAGCGCGGCCTTGCGCAGCACCGGCAACGCCTTGCCGGACTATCGGGCCGCCTGCCGCATCCGCGCAGCCGCCTGTCCGCCGTTCAGGAAAAACTCTCCTATGTCACGCAATCCCTGATCCGGCAAAGACAGAAAATTTTGCCGCCTCACGCCGAAAAATTGGAAAAACTCTCCCGCTTGCTGGATAGCTATTCTTTTGAGCGCGTATTGGATCGCGGCTATGTGGTGGTGCGCGGCGCAGACGGCCGCATCATCACACAGGCCGATGCCCTGCAGACGCATGATGAAATTACCTTACAGTTTAAACATGACAAGCGCCGCCGCGCCACCATATCCGATTAGTTCCGGATAGAGCGCAACGGCTGTTTATCACGTATGGTAACGTGCAGCGATTGGATAATCTTATCCATTTTCGGGATCAGGCTTTCCGCATCAGACACAACCTTTTGCACCTTCAAAATCGCTTCATCCATCGGAACCGACGCATCCAGCGTCGTATAATGAGGATTCGAGTGAATGTGACTGTACACAGCGACAATCTCTCCTGCCGCCGCAGGTCCGAGCAGATCCAGCCTGTTCAAATTGCCTTCAAACACCGTTCGCTCCAGCAAAGGCGCGTCATGCACAATTTCGCCGCTGGCCTGATAACGATGCTCTTTCGACTGACGCAGAGATTTCAGCAAATCATTGTATATGATGATAAAGGCTTCCAGTTTTCCTTTATTGGCGCTTAATTCGTTTTCTATCATGCTGGCCACGACAAAACGCTCTTGTTCACGCAGCGCTTTCTGGCGCGTCTCGGCCTCCCCGATCGTTTGCTCGAGATATTTTTCCAACCGCACCAAACGTGCGCCCAGCACCGATGCGACAAACAAAACGCCCAGCAAGGGCAGCGCCAGCACGCCGATCAGCCACGCATAAATCAGTTGATCATTACCATTGAAATAGGCTGCGAGGCCGCTTTCCTGCGCCTGACCGATGCTCCACCCCCCCATGGCATTTTGCTGCGCCTTGGTTTCCGCCGTACGGTAGGGAACATCAAAAACCGAGCCGCTGACCGCTGGCCGGTCGACTGTCGCATAGCCGGCCTCTATCATGGCCAAAGCCAGATCAACTTCCTGTGCATTCAGGCACCGCGCCACAGGGCGGCCCCCATGCCATTCTTTCACTTCGCATTGCACCGGTTTACCGCCGATAATATTATCCAGTATGGTCCGCGCCTTGAGCGATAAGGTGGTGCCGGACGCTTCGACCGGCTCCACTCCCCATAAGGTAATCAGATAGCGACTGGTCAACAGATTGGCGCCATCCACCGCCGTTGCCGACGCGCTGAATTGTTCGGGCCGGACGGACGGCGCATCCTGGGCTGAGGCCGGAATTGCGATAAAAAATGTAAAAATTACGGTCAGTAAAAGAGAATAACGCATCTTGTTCATTATAAATCCTGCTTCCAGAACATCATCGCACAAATTATAATTGAAAAAACCATTTATTATGAGACTTTTACACAGTATACAGGACATGTCATGCGCGTAACATTAAAAGAATTGCTGGATGCTTTGGGGGTCGGTTATGAAATGGGCCCTTATGAGACATGCCCGTGGTCGGTTTATGACGGGGAAAAAAGCCTGACCTGCAATGCCGAGGTGCGGATGAACGAAGACGCCAGCCACTGCGAAGCGGAAGTTATGTTGATCCATGACGTGCCGCCGGCGGGTAAATCACCCATAGATCTGGTTTTCCACCTATATTGCAAACCGACCAGCGGCCAGTGGGAACCGTATAAAATGATTGTGCGCGGCAATGAGCGTACAAATTCCCACCACGATTGGGCAAAGCGCGGGTGCGATTTCTTTGTCGCCTGCGTGCAGGAATTGAAAATGGATCAGCTTCCCGACATCGAAGCGCTAATCGCAAAACTCGACGATGACGGCGATGGCGGCACGAACATGCGCGGCGGC
>CAYSGL010000087.1:2810-6502 GCA_964430725.1 uncultured Pseudobdellovibrionaceae bacterium | reverse complement strand
ATGAACCTGATTGACGGCATCTTGCAGCAACGCGACCGCCTGATGGCGATCAAACAGGCCGTGGGCACCGGCTGGGGGCACCCGTCTCTATGCTTTTACCGCGCTATCCATGAAGACCTGCTCCGCCGCGCGGACGAGGCCATCGGTGGCCGGATGGAGGCCGTCGATTGTATCGAACTGTATCGCGAAATGCGCGGCTTTAAAGAATAAGTGTATCACTGCAACCATCAACAAAGGAGAAACATCATGGCATCACTACCCACCCCATCGCTTTATCTTGGCAAGACAGCCAGAGACAAAGTGACGGGATTTACCGGAACGATTACAGCGTATTCTGTATATCTGCATGGCAGGGATCTGGTTTTAATCGAAGCAAAATCGGAAAATAAAAATCAGATAGGGCAGACTGAATGGTTTATCGCCGATCGCGTCGACATCGCGCAACCGGACGCCGCCATTCATGCGGCTGACGAATAATGAATCCGGCGCTCACCACCCTGACGATCCTTGTTGTCGGCGCGGCGGTGGGCGTCGGTGCCGCTCACAGCGGCTCACGGGTAACATTGAAAGCTTGCCAAGCCGCAAAATTTTCTCCCATGACGCCATTCAAACCCCGTGCCCATGAAATGGATATTTGATATGACCGAACAAAAACAGATCAAAGAGGATTTTGTAAAAATCCTGACCCGGGATATCGGCAAGGCGATCGCACAGCGCACCGATATTTATCGGACACAATTATCTGAGGGCAATCTTGCCCTTGGCTGTGCCGCCGCCCTCAGCGCAAGCACCGCCGCTTTAATAATTCACGCACGGGATTGCGGGACATCACCCGAAGCGCTGGATAATTTCAGGCGCGGGATCGTCAAGTCAATCGAGGATTTGTCGGCATGAAAGAAGGACCGATCCTATTCAACGCCGCGATGGTGCGCGCCACCCTTGACGGCCGCAAGTCCCAGACGCGGCGTGTGGTGAAGTCACCTGTCAAGGGCAGGGACATAACCTTTTTACCTGATCATTACGAGGCGGACGAATATTTTCAATGGGAAGGAGGGGCTGATAAAGATAATCCGCATGCATGGGGCGTGGTCAATTTTATAGAGTATGATCCTTTGACCATCGCCGATATGTCTTGCCCTTTCGGTGATATTGGCGACCAGCTATGGGTGCGGGAAAAGTGGCAAGGATTTCGTCAAACATCGATTGAATACGACGAGTGGGAAGAAATGGAATCGCCCAAGGACCGGCATGATATGTTTTTTGAACCGGTTTATGCGGCGGATAATAAAAACTTCCCAGAGAAATGGCAACCATCCATCCACATGCCCCGTGAATTTAGCCGCATCGATTTGGAAATCACCGGCGTGCGCGTCGAACGCCTACAGGATATCAGTGATGCGGATGCGGTGCGCGAAGGGATCATGTGTTGCAGCACAGGCCTGCCAGAGGGAGTACCGCCTGTCTATGGCTTTGAGAACGACGAAGGTAACTTCGACGAGGAAATGGCCGCCTACACCCCGCGCGATGCCTTCGCAGGTCTATGGAAGAAAATCAACACCAGGCCCGGCACGACATGGGACGATAACCCGTGGGTGTGGGTGATTGAATTTTTACGGAGGAAACCATGACAGAGCCAGACCCCATCTTCACCTGCGACGACACACCACAGATAATGCCGGCGGATGTCACTATCGCCGATCTGGATCTGGCGAATAAAGCCGCAACAGCCGTTCAATATCTGCGTCTTTGCCCGGAGGCAGGACCGGAACGCATCGCCGCCCTCGAGACTGTTTTAATCGCCGCCGATCGATTTGCGCAGATCATGCCAAAGATCGTGCTCTCTATAAAACATTGAGAGATCAGACGTTAAATAAGACAGGGAGAATATCTATGGAAGACCGGCTGATAAAATTTATCAAGGAGCGCATCGCGCAAGAGCAAAAAGAAATGAGACAACGCGAGTCTCAGGCCGCCGTTCAGGATATTCTAACCCCACCCACAGGAGGAGCGGAATGAGTGATATGCCGGATAAGATTTGGGTAGACAACGAACCCGACAGAAAAGAAGTTATGGCGCATAAATACTTTAGCGGCAGGGCGCTATTAGAAAACATGCGAATACCTTACCACCACGACCGCATCATTCAAGCCAAGGACGCGGAGATAGCCGACCTGAAAGAGCAAAATGATTCCCTTCAATGGGATGTTCGCACACTGAATAATGAGATAGACCGCCTCAAATCAGGCGCTAAAGGCGGCTGGATGGAAACAGCATTAAAACAGGCGGACGAAATAGCCGCCCTGCGTAAGGCACTTGAGGGGGCGCACACAACATTAAAAGCCAACATCAAGCTTTTTAGAGCGATTGATGATGAAGGAGGCCCGAACACGGTAGGCTCTTTCTTTTGGGATATAAACAGACAATCCATAACCGCCATCGACGCGGTGCTTGCACCAGAGAAAGGGAGGGAGTGATGGCTGAATATAGAGCGCACGATTGGTTAAATACCAAAACAATGAAGCCAGTTTACAGCATCCAAGCCAGAGTTGGGAAAAAGGGATGGGCGCATGTACACGAAAACGGAAAGCCTATGTTTTTTGATTGCAAAGACAAGCGGGATAACATTCTTAAGGAGATGAATCAGTGAAAACGATTGACGAACTAGCAAACGTAATCCGCACCGTTGATGGCAAAAATACTATGGGTGCGGGAGAACTTGCGGAAAAGATAGCCAATCACTTCGCCCTCGTGCCGCTGGGTGATGTGCCGCCGGGATTGAGTGATGCTCTAAAAGGTTATTATATGGACGCCGGATTTATTGAGAAATTTGGGATCGAAAGACGAGTTTGTATAGAACAGTCCGCCCAGCTTCTCGCCAAGGCTACGGAGGGGAAGATATGATCTATTATATTTTTGATTCATGCAATTACGGGTGCGAAACATACCCCAATGAGGAAGATTGGAAAAAGGCCATTGATGAATATGATTTCCTTGGTCTGTTTTGTGATGATGGATGGTCGGAAGAAGTCACAAATGTTGTAGCTGGTATTACACCGGAGAAATGGTCAGAAGATAAATTTGAATCTGATGAAAGCTATTTAGATGAACAAGAATATTATGAACAATATGCAACCCACGTTGTTGCAAAAGATTTGATAGCCACCCGCCCAGATGATTCTGAAATAGATAAGAGCGGTTACAGCAAGGACGGTGCTTATTACTGGGGCGATTTCATAGAGATTTGCAATTACCGCTTTATTGAGAAGGATCACCCCAATGACTAACCCCGACCTGATGCCGTGCCCGTTTTGTGGAGGTGAGCCAGATTACACCGGAACGGAAGGTTCTGGTTATCATATTAATTGTACACAGTGTGGGGCTTTTGCGGGATGGGGTTTTTACGGTTATCAAGCAAAGGATAAATGGAACACCCGCGCCCCTCGCCAGACTGTAGAGGGGTTGGATGAGGCTTTGAAACGCGAAAATAGATTGCCTTCATTGGTTTTTGTAGATGACGGAAATATAGACCTTACCAAAAAAGGATTGGCGCAGGCGTCCGCTATAGTTGAAGCCGCCCGCCTATACGCCGAGCAACCAGCGCCCGTGACTGATGGCGATACGGGGGATAGCGCGGCTTTCAGATTAAGTCATGAAGCATATGAAGTCTATGCCGGAATGGAAGGCGGTTTGCC
>CAYSGL010000087.1:0-2800 GCA_964430725.1 uncultured Pseudobdellovibrionaceae bacterium | reverse complement strand
CGAAAGTTATTTGTTACAAGAAATTGAAAAAATGGCGCTTCTTATCGGACAGGCAAAAAAAGTTTTGTCCACCAACCCAGTGCAGGATAAGCAGAAACCAGCGCCCGTTGATGTTGAAGCGTTAAAGCGGGAAGTGCGCCAAGCATGCCCTAACGGTTTCTATAAAACGCAGGAAGATGTCATCGACCACATCGCCGCATCCGGCCATCTGGCGGTGAAAATTCAGGAAGCCAACAACGAAGAAAAGCTGAAACGCATCCGCGAGTTGGGTTTGCCCGACAGCGCATTGAAGTTAGTGAAAAACGATCACGATCAGCTTATCGCCTTTGCAGAAATGCTACAGTCGGAGGCGCTGAACAGACCAGCACAACCCGCAACGGCTGCGGGGGAGGCTTTGCGTGACTTAGATACACTGGAATATGTTTACCAGAGCCATATCGAAGAAACATTAGAAGAGGATATGCCGGACGATAACGAAACATTGGCGTTGCTATATCAGTGCAGGCAATCCATTCGCGCCGCCCTATCCGCGACCGTTGTGCCGGATGGATGGCAGCCGATTGAAACAGCGCCAAAGGATGGGACAAAAATTCTTGTATGGGTAGAGCACAACCCGAAATTGGGACACAAGCCTGATTATGCTCATGGCGCTGAGGCGAAATGGATAGATCATAATGGCGGAGGATGGACTTGGGAGGGTCTATGCGGAGTTATTACCCACTGGAAACCGTTACCCAGCACCGTCGATGTCAAGACATTAAAGCGGGAATTATATGCAGTCCTTCCAGCCATGGATCGGCAGCAGGAAGGATTGATTGTACAAACCCTTAACCATCTCGCCGCACGGGGCATGTTAAAAAAAGCGTCGTAAACATTGAATATGCATTGGCCTGTTCAATATTTATTTTTACCGGAACGCAATCTTCTTCATCCATTTTAATTTGGATTCCAGCAGGTGCCCGCGCCCGTATTTGGGTCGGTGTCCCTCATGCCCCATCAGTTCGTCGATAATTTCCTCCGGCGCGCCGGCATCGCGCAGCCGGTCCTTGAAGCAATGCCGCAAGGAATAAAGGCTGTGCTTTTCGGTCGGCCGCAGGCCGTGCGCACGAAGATATTTATTGATCAGGTTGCTCACGGAATCCGCATTGTCATATCGGGTAAAGCCTTGCGGCATGGCACGAAAAGCCTTAAGCGCCGCCCCGACCAGCGGGATCTGCCGCTCGCTCTGTCGTGTCTTCAACAGGTGGCCGTCATAGGGCCGGATATGGATGTATGGTATTTTGGCATCAAGAATAATATCCTGCGCGCGCAGGCCAGTTAGTTCGTTGACCCGCGCGCCCGTGTCGGCCATGGCCTGGATCAGGCAGCGTGCATCCTCATTTAAGCCATCGAGCGCGCCGGCACGCAGTATGTTTCCCGCAACAAATTCCGCATCATAGGCGGCGCGTGAATTGGCCGGCTGACTTAGCTTTAGCTTGGCAAAAATCGGATTGTAATCAACGCCGATTTCCTTTGATAAGGCGACTGTCTGCAACATATCACGCACACGAATCATCTGTTTGTTGGCGGTATCTGCTCGTCGAGAACCTGCCGCCACGCGCTCCATCCACCACTCGCGGAAGGCCAACGCATCTGCGCGGGATACTTGATCGATTGCTTTGTCGCCTGTGATGGCGATGAAGTTATTCAACGCGGCGGCGCGCGGGTTTTTCCATTTTCGCTTTTGGGGTTCCGACTTACCGGCGAGCTGATCCCCTACCAGTGGCCAATACAGATCAACGCAATCGGACAACATGACCGGTGGCCGCTCGATGCCGCCGAGCAAAGCCGCCGCCGCCTCGTCCAGCGGCGCGCCGCTGGTGTCGATAGCATCTATGCGTGCTAATATTTCAGCGCGCGATGCAGATACCAGGTCCGTTGCGCTCCTATATACAAAGCCGTGGGCACGCGCCAGCGAAACAGCACGCAGATAAGTCGCCTCGTCGAATGGGGCACCCTTGGCGACCAGCTCACGCCAGAAAGCCTCGATATAATCGTTGTATATACCAGCCAGCCTTGCGGCTTCGCTTTTGCTGGCAGTCTTCAGCGCGATACGGACCTTCGCACGCCTGTCGAACGCAGCGAGGTGTGCAGGCACGCGCCGGACGTAATAAAAGCGGTTTCCCCGCTGGTATAGATGATTAGCCATCCCCCGATGCTCCCCATTTTGTTCCCCGTTTTGTACCCCATTTTATGAGAGGGTGCAAATAGGAAATATGGGAACATTATAAAATTACATTTTATTTCAATGATTTAATGTATTTTTGAAGGCGGAGGATGATGTTTTTATGGTGCCCAGGGCCAGAATCGAACTGGCGACACAGGGATTTTCAGTCCCTTGCTCTACCGACTGAGCTACCTGGGCATTTTTAGGTCGGTCACAAGCTTATAAAAGAACGAAGGTGGCCTGTCCAGCCCCAAAAAGCCTTATTCTTCGAGGGCGCTATCCATACGCAGGAGCAGGGGCGGCGTGCGTTGTTTGCGCGTGATTTCAACGAGGCCAAGCCCCGTAAAGCCGTGAATCTGGACCGTACAGGGGTCTGCCTCTGCCGCGCGGACCAGCGCGTCGAGAAGCTGTTGTTTTTCAGCCTTGCCGCCATTCATCTTCAGGAAGTCGATCAGCACGATTCCGCCGAGATTGCGCAGCCTGACCTGACGCATGGCTTCATGGGCCGCATCGATATTGATAGCCAGATTGCCCCGCCGGTCCGCGCCCTTTAAACCGCCGGCGGGTGCTTTGGCTTTGATATAGCCGCCTTCG
>CAYSGL010000086.1:0-6512 GCA_964430725.1 uncultured Pseudobdellovibrionaceae bacterium | reverse complement strand
CTCTATTACTGCATACAACCTTAACTGTCCTGATGGGGGATTCGTTACCTATGGCCGAGCCGATCATTGCCAAAAAACCGTCACCGCTGAATATCAAGAATATTGAGGAGACGCGCACCAAACTGAGCGCCGCGCAAAACGCGAAATTATCGTTTTCGGCGGAACAGAAAGAGAAAAAGGAGTTCGCCATTCAAAGTGGATCGAAGCTGAAAACCTTGCGTATTACTTCTGCGCCGGCGAACGAGGACGAGGAAGGCAAAAAACCAATCCCGTCCATTCGGGCTGTGCGCCCCGACAGCGAGATTAAGGGCGAGGTCGATTATGAGCCGACCCTCATGCTGTCTCCCGCCAATGCGCGTCCGATGCGCCGGGCTGTGCAATTCAAGGTCGTTCATGCGGTTGGCGTTTTATTAACGGCGGTCTGGGTCGGCTTGTGCGTTGGTTATATTCACAGCGTCATGGGCTGGAGCGCGCTTGGCACTCTGCAGCCGCACCAGTTCGGCGGTTTTCTTGCCGGTGTGATGGCGCCCTTGGCTTTGTTGTGGATGATGTTGGCTTACCTGCAGCGTGGCTCTGATATCCAGATGTACGCGAATGCGTTGCGCGCTGAACTGCAAGCCATGATTTTCCCCTCGGAAGAACGCGCGCAGGCCGTTCATAAGGATATCGAGGAATTGTGCCGTCAGGCGGTTGAACTATCCACGGCATCACAATCAGTGATGAAATCTATTCATCGTGCGCGCATGGGGCTGCGCCATGAAATGAAAGAGCTGGTCGGAGCGTCGCACAAGACCGAAGCCCACGTTATCAAGCTTGCTGAAACACTGGGCGAACGTTCGCAAAAACTGCTTGGCCTGACGGATGAAATTGAAAAACGTACCGGCACAATCGGAGAGAAGAGCGGAGAAGGTATCGTTGCCTGGGAAAAGGCGGCGGAAACGATCACGGCGAAAGTAGGCGATCTGGAAAAATCGCTGGAGCAGGGGGTCGATAAGCTTCTTAAGACGGCTGATACTGCAAAAGACAAGGCTGATGGAATTTCAAACGGTCTTGGAGAAAAAACGACAGCGCTTAAGCAAGCCGTCGATGATGTCGCCGCGCGGCTGGATGGTATCAGCACCAAGTTTGACGGACACAAAACGTCCTTGCTTCAGGCGACGGAAAAGGTCGAGGGTAAAACCGAGGCGTTGGGCAACGCGCTGGAGAAACATTTGCGCGAAGTCGATGTCGTCACATCGCGGGCCGCCGAATCGATGCAAAAAGCGGGTGCGACGATCGATACAAACCGCGAAGCGCTGGTTGCGGGGGCGGACAAGCTGGCTGAGCAGGCACAGTCAATCGCCGATACCATAAAAGGCAGTCTGACATCGGTGCAGGATGCCGTCGACACGATTGAGGAGCGTGGCGGCGCAATGAGCGAGCAGCTCGAGAAGCGCGCCGAAACGCTGCAGAGCGCCGTTGAGAGCGTGAGTGCCAAGGCGCGCGAAATCGACAGTATCGGCAAAGATAGTGCAGGGCGCCTCGAAGAAGCGATGACAGTTGCCGTATCAGGCGCGGAAAGCATCGGATCGGCGGTTCGTCGCGCGATTGAATCGTTGACGCGTTCGACACAACAGGCGCAGGCGCAGGCCGGCGACCTGGTTGTCAAAACAACGCAAACCATCACCGATCTCAACACGGCAAGCGAAAAGAATGTCGGCAGTATCCGCGATATTGTCGGCCTGCTTGAAACATCGCGCGGCCATATCGAGAAAGCAACGGAGGCAGCGGATAATCAGGTATCCAGGCTGACGGCTGCCGTCGATGAACAGGTGGAGCGGATTAATGCCGCTCAAGGAAGTCTTGCTGAACGGGCCAATAATGTCCGCGAGGCCTTGTCGGGACCGCTGACATCTATTGTTAAGGCGGTGCAGGATGCAGATATCAAGCATGACATGATTGCCCAGACGCTGGATAAACGGATCGGCGAGCTGGACGATGCGTCTGTTCGAGCCAGCGAGAATGCGGAAAAAATACGCGATATGCTCCGCGAACAGGCGAAAGATATTTCGACGCTGAGCGGGCAGATCGCCGGACATTCACGGGCCATCAACGAGCAGATGCTCCAGCAAAAATCCGTATTAAGCGATCAGGTCGTTAAAACCCTTTCGGAAATCGAGATCGTACATCGGACGTTGAACGATAAAGCGACGCATTTAAGCGACATCACCGAGAAGGCAACGGCACGCATATCGACGTTATCGGGGCATATTGAATCGCGTTGTACCGAAGTATCGGGTGGTACGAAAACAGTGATTGCCGATCTTGAAAGACTGGATGGCAAGCTGGAAGGGCGCGTTGCCAGCATGAAGGAAAATACCGAGGTTGCAACGGCGGCTGTCGCGGATATTACCGATGCCTTGACCCGCTCGGCCGAAAAGGTAGAGCCGATCTATCGCAAGGCGCTTGAACAGTCGCATGATGCACAGGTTCGTTTCGAAGCGTTGCGCGGATCGTTCGACATGTTGACCAATATCAAAATGGAAAAACTTCAGTCGGTCGGCGATGTGTTTGATGAACGTCTGCAATCTCTTAAGGCGGGAACGGAAGATGCCGCCCGCATCTTGACCGATGTCAGCGACAATCTGCGCGATCGCGTTGAAGATATCGACACAGCCTCGAAAGCGGCTGGCGAGCGATTACACGATATTGATCGTAAGCTGAAAAATCAGTCCGAGGATGTTCATATCCTCACCGATCAGGCTTTGCTTAAGATCGAAACTGTTCAACGCACCATTAACGACCAGTTCCACGAATTGACGACGCTGGTGGCCGAAGCGATGGCGCAACTGAAAAATGCCGGCGAAGGGTTTGTTCGTGAAGCCGGAACGGTTGAAGAGCGCGCCGATACGATCACCGACAAGATTACCAAGGCCGGCGGCATTGCGATGATGCAAAGCGACAAGTTGCGCGGCGCGTCTTCGGAAACCCTGCGTCTGACGGAATCTCTTGTCGCACAGGTGGAAAAACAGGCTGACAATCTTCTTACGGGCGCGCAGGAATCACTCAGCCAGCTGAAGCAGGCAGGCGAAAGCTTCTCCTTGCGGGCGCGTGAAATCGAAGAAGCAATGAAGGCGTCGCTCAGCACGACCAAGGATTATGGTTTGCAACTGGATCGTCAGGCTGATGCCGTGGCCGAAGCGTCTGCCCGGACCGCTGATAAGATCAGCGATGCGGTGACAAGCCTCAGCATGACGGCGGATAAGGTCGGCGATTCCGCGCGGACGGTCTCTGCGCAGATTATTGAGGCGCGCGAACTGTTGGACGGACAATCCGACCGCCTGATTACCGTATCAAGGGACGCGATCAAGGCGGCGGAAGAAGCTTCCGGCAGCTTCTCCCGTCAATCAAGCGCGCTGTTCAAGGCTGCGCAGGAAGCGGCTTCTCAGGCCGATAAGATCCGCGAAAATGGCCTGCGCCATCAACGCGAGACTTTCATGGGGTCGGCCAAATTCGTTGTTGAATCCCTTCACTCCCTTGCGGTCGATATCACCCGCGCATTGGATGGCGAGGTTCAGGAGCGCACCTGGAAGGCCTATCAAAAAGGCGATGTGGCGGCCTTTACCCGCCGCCTCGTGGAGATGGGCGACAGACTGCCGCTGGATAAAGTGCGGGCGAAATTCGCGGATGACACCGAATTCCGGACCTATGTCAGCCGCTATATCCGCCAGTTTGAGGAAATTTACGAACAGGCGCTTGCCAATGACCATGGCAGTTTGCTGGCGTCGACATTTGCCTCAAGCGATACGGGCAAGCTGTATGCCATCCTGTGTGACGCGACAGGCCGCAAGGCCCAGATTGACAGGCTGGCAGCGGCTTGATTCTAACTCGCTTCCCTGGCAATTCAGGCCGGGGCAGGGATTTCCAACACCCCCCGCCCCGATGCGGGGGATGTTGCTTTTTGGCCCCTTGGGTCAACCTGCATCAAACAGTTGATTGATTGTCTTTCGCCCTTCATACTGTCTCGGCGCGATTTCAAATTTGAGAGGGTTCGCGGCGAGTTCTTATGGCAAAAACTAAATTCTGCGACGGTATTTCAGATATATCCGATAGTTATATGGGATTTATCATTGATCAGTGGGGTACGCTCCACGATGGCGAGAGCCTGTTTCCGGAATGCCTGGCGACCATTAAAGAGCTGCGTGAACGGAAGAAAACGATCGTCATTCTCTCGAACAGTATGGCCCGCGCCGAAGATGAAAAGGCCAAGTTAAAAAAAATGGGGCTGACGCCCAGCCTGTATGACAAAATTATCACGCCTGCTGAGGTTCTGTGGCAGGGGTTCGCCGAGCAAAAAGACGGGCCGTTCCACAAGCTGGGCAAGCGCGCCTATGTATTCACACGTGGCGGCAATGTGTCCTTGCTCGAAGGAACGGGTGTTGAAGCTGTTGATGATATCGAACAGGCCGATTTTGTGTTGATCCTCGGCAATGATTACCCGCGCAAGACACTGGCCGATTATGAGCCGGTCATCCGCCGCGCCATCCAGCGCCGTTTAAAAGCGTTCACGCTGGTACAGGATTCCTTATCCCAGATTGGTATGGGGCTTTTGATGGGGCCGGAGATTATCGCGCGCCGCTATGCCGATTCTGGCGGCATTGTTCACTATGTCGGCAAGCCTTATCCCATTATTTTCCAGGAATGCATCAAATTTTTTCAGAAGAAAGATGTTTACCCGTCTCACACTGTCATGCTCGGCGATACTATGGGGCATGATATGATTGGGGCTGATGCGCAGGGGATTGATACCTGCTTGTTCAAGTCGGGCCTCCATGCCGCGAATTTTGCGCATTGCCAGAACCCCAAAGAGGTCAATAACGCGCTTAAAAACCTGATGGCCGTCTATAACAACGTGATGCCGAAATATCTTGTCGATGAAATGAAATGGGGCAAAGGGTTGCCTGACCGCAAGCACAAGAAACGCAAACAGCCGATCAGTTAATAAACGCTCATCGGGTCTGGTTTTTAGTTTCTTCTTTTGCCTATCGGCTGCTGTTTACCATGACCTTGGCCGACCATTGAGATATTTGCTGATCGCGGCCTATGCCGCGCGTGATGCGGATGGTTCCTGTATAAATACCATTGCGCCAGATCGCCTCGCGCGGCTTACTGATCGTCATCAATCTTTTCTTTCGGTCATCGGGCAGGCTTGCGCTCACACTCATCACTTCGTTGCCGCGCGGATCAATCACGCTCATTTCCACCAGATCGCCTTTATTGGCATCAAAAACGCTCGCCCAAAATGTAAGATAGGGGGCGGTATCCGGCAGGGTTTGGGCGGGCGGCATACCGCGATCCAGCGATTCTTCGGGCGGGGGCAGGGCGCTAAAGCCCAGATTGTAAATGGCAAAGGCGCGGTACGGAACATCCTGCGGATATCGCCACAGGCTGTCGGCGGACAGACCGCATCCCTCAAGCGCCGTCCTGCCAGTAAACGGGTCGCGCGCTGTGCCATGCCGCGCCACGGCAAAGTTCAGGATGGGCCAGTCGGCCAGCCCCGACATACCCAGCGCGCCGAGTATCTGTCCCGCTTCGACATCATCGCCGGGGCGGACTTGCGTGCTGCCTTGCATCAGGTGGCAATAACGCGTTTGCCAGCCGCGCCCATGGTCGATAACCACCATGTTCCCGCAACCGTAGCGGCGCATAAGCTCGCTGTCGGCGCCGGTATATTGGCGGTCCTCCATGCCGTCTATAACGCCGGTAACGCGGCCTTTGGCGGCGGCCAGTACAGCGATGCCGTCATTCGCCGCTGCCATGTCGCGAACCGCAATATCGATTCCATCGCGCCCGTCTGCGGATCGGGGGCCGCATGTAAAGTCGGTCGCGACACCTGCTGTGTTGTCCACATCCATATAATTCAAAATCCAACAGGTTTGGCCGTGGATGCAGGCCAATGGGAATTCAAGTTTAAAATCAGAAGCTTGCGCTTCTTTATTCATGTATAAAATGAATAAGCAAATAAATAGCGTTGCGAGCGTCGAAAAATGTCGGCAAGTTCGTAAGAAGTTTTGCATGATGACCGAGATTACTCTACCACGAAGATATGGCTGACAAAACAACCCTTTCCCCCGTTCCTGCCTCTGCGACCATGCCGTTGCTCAAACGGCTGATCGGCACCTATTTGCGCCCCTATTTCGGGCAGGTGTTTCTGGCCGTTCTTCTGATGGGCTGTGCGGCGGCGCTGACGGCGTCGTTTGCGCTTATGATCGAACCTGTGTTTGACGATATCCTGACGAACGGCAGGCTTAGCGTCGTCTGGGGACTGGCGGCAACGGTATTGGCCATCTTCATTATGCGCGGCGTGTTGACTTACCTGCATACGGTTGTGATGAGCAAGATAGGCCAGTCAGTCGCTTCGGATATTCAAAACCACATGATGTCGCATTTTATGACGCTTGATTTGCGGTTTTTTCACAGCAATCCGAGCGGCCAGCTGTTGAGCCGTATTGTCAACGATGTCAACGTCATGC
>CAYSGL010000085.1:0-6672 GCA_964430725.1 uncultured Pseudobdellovibrionaceae bacterium | reverse complement strand
AGAACCGAGAAGGGTGCCTTTGATGTACATCATAGCTTCCAGGCCGTCCTCATCATCCACCGCCGGTGTGCTTTCACCGAGGATGGCGGTCGGCACTTGCGATCCGTCTGTCGCAGCGGCAAGGGATAGTATGTATTGGTTTGTTGCACTAACATCCTCGATGGTCACGGTGAATTCGTCGCCAACCGCAAAATCCGTGCCGGAATCTGCGATCACAAACTTAATCTGGTTAGCAAACGCACCGCCGCCCCCCAAAATATCCGCCTGGCCAATAACAATGCCGTCAGGATCAGTGACCTGAAAGATGCCGCCATTACTGCCAGGCGCGACAATGCAGACGACGTGATAGTTGCCAGCCTTTGCGCCAGTCAGAATAGGGGTCTCGGCATCCAGTGTCAGCGTGCCTTCACCGGTATTACCGACGCCAGTGGCTACCGAAGCATCACCGAGTGTAATTTTTCCGAGAACGGTACCGACTTCCATCGCGGCATGGCCGTCCGGAATGATCGCTTTATCTGCAACAATATCGTCACTGTTGGCAAAAAGAGCGCCCGGCACGTAATTATCTGTGCGGGAGCTTGCATATTGTACATCCATTGTCTGTCTCCTTGTTAGAGGGGGAAGGGAAATAATAAATGAAGTGGTGCGGGAAGGGGGCTGGCCGTTGCCGGCCAAAGCCCTTATCGTTTACGTAGTGCGTCGGGACGGTGCTTTTGAATACTTGCCAAAAGCGGATTTTTTGCGGCGGAAGAACTTGGTGCCGATCCTGTGCCTAAGGCAGGATTGCCGATTTGCCCCATGGCCCTGGACACAGGGTCGGCTCCGCCCGCGCGCGGGGCGGCGGAAAGGATTACCTTAGCTTCCTTAACGCTTACTTTAGTATCGAAGGCAAGTTTTTCGGCAAGGGCGCGGCGGCCTTTTGCTTCCTTGCATCGCATGATCGATTTGCAACGTGCTTTCTCCTTGCTGTCGTCGCCATCATCTTCGGCGTTTTCATCCTCTTCAGGATCTTCGCCTTCTTCCTCCGGATCGTCTTCGATATTGTCTTCGTCCTCGGGCGTGCCGGCATTTTCATCCTCTTCAGGATCTTCGCCTTCTTCCTCCGGATCGTCTTCGTTCAGATCTTCTTCCTCGTTATTATCCTCGGCGTTTCGGGCCTTGGATAGCTTTCTTTTGTCGTCCGCCGCGCGTTGCGAGGGCGTTTGTCTTGCCAGATTTCGCTTTGCCATGATGATCTCCTTTTGGATGTCTGGTTGCAGTTGCACCGGCGGCGGATGGCTGAAAGCCGACACCGGCAAGGTTGGTGATGGTGTCGCTCAGAAAAGCGACGGAATCGGCAAGACCGGCATCAACACCCTGCTGTCCTTTATAGGTCAGGGCTTCCGTATCTCTCACCGATTGTTCGGATAGTGCGCGGTTGGATGCTACGCCCGCGACGAATAGTTCGCGCAGATAATCGACATCATCCTGAAACCGGCCCAGCGCCTCCTCGCTCAGCGGGTTGAACGGCCAGCCGTCCCCTTTGTGCGCGCCGGAGAAAATTAACGTGACATCGATGCCGAATTTCTTCAATGCTTCGCTGATATCGACATGCATCATAATCACGCCGATCGATCCCACTTCACCCGTTGGATCAACGATAATCTCGTTTGCCGCCGATGCCAGCCAGTAAGCGGCACTGGCGGCCAATGAACAATGTGCGATCAAAGGCTTTTGTGCGGACAGGCGGTTCAACTTCTCAACGGCTTCGGCGCATCCGGTAACCGTACCGCCGGGGGAATAGATGTTCAAAAGAACGCGTTCAACATCGCTATGCGCCATCGCTTCGTCGATCGTGTTGACCAGAGATTCATAGGTCAAATTGCCGTGCCACCACCATTGTGGAATTTGTGCGGAGACAAGTCCGCCACGAACAGGAATAATTGCCGTCCCATCGCTGACTTCAAAATCAAACGTTTTATAACCGTCCGGCGGTGTCCACCCGCCCGCTCTTTCCTCAACGGCGGGATTGGAGGATGATGGCAAAAGCCAACGGTTGGCTTGCAATACGGACAGTATAACCGTATCCGCATGGCGCGGTTCAAGATAAAAATCAGCCATTGCCGGCAGGCCTTTCTTCTTTTTCGTCGCTGGACGTATTGATCGTCATTGTGTTAGCCCAGGCCGGACGGGGAAGGCGGAGACGATCCATCTCCTTAATTTCGATGGCGCGCTGACTTAACGTTTCGCGCCAATCGCGGCCTTGTTCGGCACATTCATCCTCCAACGTCGATACACCCATATCCAGGCGCATCTGTACAGCCGCCGCTTCCTTGACAGGATCAACCCATCCACGCCCGCCGCCGATCCATTTACATTTCAGCCACGCGGCCTTGGCCGTATAGAAATCCGGCGCATCGTCAGGCAGAATCAGGTCGCCGCGACTGACGGCTTCTTCAAACCACAGAGCAAAGATCGGCGTTGCGAATTGCGCGGCGAACCGGTCCCGTTTGCGTGACAGGTGACGCCAGACCTCCAACAGTGCCGCGCGCGCGGAAGAATAATTGGTTGAAGACCAATCCTGTGAGAGTTGCTCATAGGACAGGCCAACCGCCGAAGCGATATTGCGAAGGCATGCACGCTCGAATGCGCCAAACTGGTTTGACGGGCGCGAAGCTGACACCGTCTTGATATCTTCACCTGGAAAAAGAGTCGGGATGCGCGTTCCCTTAGCAAGAGATGTCTGGCGCTCATCATGGAACGCCTTACGTCCGGCCTGATAGTTGTCCAGTTTTTTATCGTCAATCATGTCTTCGATCAGCTCGTGATCGAAGGGACTGACGATATAGGCAGCAAAAATAGCGTTGACGACAGCGGCCTGTAATTCCGTCTTGTCGTATTTATCGATCATTTTCAGCCGCTCAAGAATCGGCGCGAACAGCGATACGCCGCGCGTCTGGCCGGCGCGCTCTCGCTCGAATGTATGAATGACGCGCTGCCGGCCCCAGGGCGTTTCGCGCGGCACGCGCTCCCACATCCAGGTACGTGCACCGATGTGCATATCGGCGGGGTGATTGGATTGAATATGATAGGCTATTGGAGCGCCATTTTCATTCAACTCTATGCCAGCGCGCATAAATTCAGTGTCAAAGGATTTATTCGGATTGCTCAGCCGGTCAGGATCGATAATCTGGATGGTTGTCGCATAGCGCCCACCTGGTTTATCGGCCAGCCATAACGCAACGCTCAACGATTCCCCGTCGCCCACATCATGGCGATAGGCGAGTCCGAGCAACCCGTTGAAATTGCATTGACGTGAGGCATCGATCCAGTTGTCGGGATCTTCGGCAAAGATGCGCCATCTTCCCTCGACCTCCTTTTCGAACTCGTTCGCCCATTCCTCGCTTTGCACCAGCGCCACATAATCCGGCTTGTAGGACAGGCGAAATCCGGTGCCGATGACATTGTCGATATGCCGGGTCACGGCGCCGGCCGCCCAGCCGCTGTTGCGGATCAGATCGCGCGTGCGGGCAACAATCGTATCGCGATCGTAGAGATAATCCGAATCGGCGGAGCCAAGGCCGGCATACCAATCGCCCAGCTCGGCTGATGTATGAGACGCTGCCTGATAAGGGCGCGCCCCTCCCCAGGCGCCAGCCATCATGCCGCGATGGATCATTCCGCCGACTTTTACAGCGGCGGTTGAAAGAGCGGAACGCAGTCTCATTAAAACCTCGGTCGGATGGCGCGGCGGCCTTTTTTGATGCCGAGCTGGATCTTCAGCTCGTCAATATAAATTTTCAGGTCATTTTTTGATGTCTGGTTAAACGTGACCGTACGGTTATTGTAAGTAACGACCACTTCTTTCAAGCCTGTCATCAAAGAATGATAGGCTTCTTCCGCTTCACTCAATCGTTGCTGAAGTTGTTCTTTGGAAGTCGCCATGAAATATTTCCTGTTAAGCGAGCCTGTCGGATATGCTGGTTTTGCCACCCTTCACATTGGGGGGCGAGCCAGCGGTGTCTGATGCCGGCAAGGACGGTTTGACAAAAGCCGTCGGTTCCAGCAAATCGAGTTGTTGATCGGGAAGGGGTTTTTCACGCTCGGCGCGCATTGCTTCCCACATTTTGTCATCCCATTCGTGCCACCCAAGACGGCGGGCAGCGGCCTCGGCGTAATTCTCCATATCGAGAATCTCGTTGCGGACATCCGGCAGACGCACCCATTTCATGGTGCTGTGGCCGGTCTTCTTGTTCGTTTCCAGCACACGCTTTTCCGAACACAGCTGCTTGAAGTAGTCCGTCTCCAGATCGACCGCAAAACCGCAATAGCCGCGCGCCAGAGGATCTTCTTTTTCCAGCAACTTATAGAGCGCGGCTTTCATGCCGCTGACACCGATCAGCCAGTGGCGTTTTTGACGGTTTTTGATCTTTCCGTCCTTACGTCGCTCCTCTTTGACCAGCCGTATAGGAACGGCAGTGTATTCGCGAGCGCCTTTAACGGTAATGACACAACTCTCAGGGAAGCGCTTTGCCCAGTCCTTGACCGAGTTTGTTTCCCAGTTTGCATCAATGGCAATCATATCCGCCCTGAAAGAGCGACCGAAAATATTCTTCCATTCCCGCTTGGCGAGGATGTCCATCGCATCGCGCGTTGATTGTTCCGATATATGACCCTGGATCACGCCATGCTGGATCGTCCAGCGGCGCAGGTTTGATCCCCATCCCTTCAATAACCATTCGACGCGGTCACCCTGAACGTCCATGCCGATCGTAAGCAGGATGGCGCCGGGCGGAATGATACCCTGCGGATAGCCTTCTTCGTTTTCAACGGCACGTTTGTGCAGCTCTTCCCACGGCGGTGCATCCCCTTTTTGCTCGTAAGGCAGGCCGACGACTTCATTCATAAACGTCTGTTCGGCGCGAGGATCACCCAGTGCCTTGAAATAGCGCCGCGCGATATAGGCCCAGTCCTGCAGGGGGCTGTATGCCAGCCAGATATAAAATCCCTCGATATCGCTCTTTGGATTATTCGCTACCCATGCATCTGGATCGCTGATTGATGCCTGGAGCATGCCCTCTTTATGGTGATGCTCGATTTTCTCGCCGCATTTCACACAGGTGAAATGGGCCTCCGAATACTCCATCCCTTCGTAAAGGGAGTGTTTAAAATTATCCCATTCTAGAGCCTGTTTGAACGAGCAGTGAGGGCATCGTAAATGATATTCCTGCTGGTTTGATCGTTCATAATTCTTCGCAATCCGGCAGATGCCTTTAACGCCTGGCGTACTGATCTTGAAGATCTTTGCCCAGGGTCCCCATGACTGCGATCGCATATCGGCCTGATCTTCAGGATCGCCATGTTCGTTATCATCCCATTTCCCCATTTCATCATGGACCTGATATCGATAGGTCATGGACGAAAGAGATTTAGCCGAGTTAGCGCCGGCAGCACGAATACTGGATTTGCCATCAAGCGATTGTTTATAGGTCGCGCGGTTGGCACGATCCCGGCTCGACTTTGTGACCGGCATGATGCGCGCCAGGGCCTTTGTGCCGGTGACGAAGGCATTCCATTTTTCAAGGAACCACAAACCTGCCATATCGATGGTGGCGGTGACGTAGAATACTGATCCGCCGATTAATGTCAGGATCGCACCCATAAACACTTCAGCGGTGATCGTTTTCCCCGTTTGTGCCGATCCCATTAAGACGACGATCGAAGCAGGATGATCCGGTTCGAGCGCGTGCAGAATCTTTTTGAAAAAAGGAAAGCGGTCTGCTTTGTATGGGCCGGGGAAGCGATTATCGTTATCGAACACGATGTTGTCTTCAGCCCAGCGCACAAGGTCAAGCGGCGGTGGCGGTTTTAATGCCTCGGCAAAAGCCCTGAATATAACGGCATTAGGGTCGGCCAGACCCTCAATTGATGGCGGGTTGGAGATCCTCCTCAAGGTATGGTGAGATTCTTCGCAAAAAATCATGGTTGATCGTTTCAAACAGGGCGCGATCGTCGGCATCCAGCATCGCCTTGATTTCGCGCGGATTGGTCATGGTCGCGGCTTGCTCCGATAATCTGGTGTTGCGGGCCTGCAGATATTCTTTTATTGCGGCACCTGCCGCATTGACGGCAGTTATCGCACCGGCAACGGGCATGATTTGTTTTTTACGCTCCATCAAATCCAGCTCTGCCTTTTCCGCATCGACCAGAGCGCGGCGCGTTTTGCTGTCGTGATAGGTTCCGGCTGCTGGTGCGGCTGGTGATGGTTGATCGGCCGCAGGGCCTGTTTTTATTTCCGGGTTGGTATTCGAATTTTTAAATTCAGCGCGGGCCGGATCGGAAGCGGACGCTAATATTTGATCGGCTTTCTCAAAGTTAATTTTCAACTTGCCGTCTGATGGGTCTATCTCCATCGCCTGTGCGACGAGTTCTTTTATACCTTTTTTCGAGACGTAGGCAGGCTTGCACCCTCTATGCGCGGCGTATTCTTTCTTATTGCCATACGTCACAGCGACCTCAAAAAATTTATTGGCGGTGAACAAGTTAACCGTGATTAACCCAATCCAGCGCGGTTAACCTCGTTTCAAAATCAGTCACGCTAGAAAACTCCCGCGCGTCGCCGCCCCTCATGTCATCGGATCGGGGGAAGGACCCGCAAACTAGGGCGTCTGTTGGGTCGGGGAATGCCTTATG
>CAYSGL010000084.1:0-6694 GCA_964430725.1 uncultured Pseudobdellovibrionaceae bacterium | reverse complement strand
GGCCGATTTGATATCGACGATAACCCCGCCCTCAACCAGCTTTGATAAAATTTCCGTCGAATGGCCGTTCAGATAGGGCGCGTGCGGAACCGCCAGGATAATCGCATCCAGATCATTCATATCCTCTAATGACGTCAGGTGAATGCCGTATTCCTCGTGTGCTTCTTGTTGATCAGCCAGCGGATCATGCACCATCGGCGTAATGGCAAACTGCGCCAGCTCTTTGATAATATCCGGCACGCGGCTGTTGCGCAGGTCGGGTACGTTTTCTTTGAACGTTAGGCCGAAAACGCCGACGCGCGCACCCCGAACGGGACGGTTTGCCGCGACCAGCATCTTGACCGTTTTTTGCGCGATAAAGGCACCCATGCCGTCGTTGATCCGGCGGCCCGATAAAATCACTTCGGGGTGATAGCCCATCTCTTCGGCCTTGGCCGTTAAATAATAGGGGTCGACCCCGATGCAATGGCCGCCGACCAGACCGGGGCTAAAAGGCAGGAAATTCCATTTTGTTTTCGAAGCCGCCAGAACATCCGCCGTACAAATATTCATGCGCTCGAAAATAATCGCCAGCTCGTTCATCAACGCGATATTCACATCGCGCTGCGTGTTTTCGATGACCTTGGCGGCCTCGGCGACCTTAATCGCCGGTGCCTTGTGGATGCCGGCATCGACCACCGCCTCGTATATCGCGGCCACGCGCGCCAATGTCTGTGGTGTATCGCCCGATACGACCTTCACAATGCGTTTGAAGCTATGCTCCTTGTCACCCGGGTTGATGCGTTCGGGCGAATAGCCCAGATTGAAATCAACCCCTTGCGTCAAACCCGACACATCGGCCAGAACAGGGCCGCAGACCTCCTCGGTCACACCGGGGTAAACGGTTGATTCATACACCACCACATCGCCTTTTTTCAGGGCCTGCCCCACCGTCCGCGACGCGGCAATAACGGGGCGCAGATCGGGCTGCCGGTTTGCGTCGATCGGGGTCGGGACGGCGACGATAAAGACAGTGCACGCCTTCAACGCGGCGGGGTCGGACGTGAAGGTAAGGCTGGTTTTCGCCAGATCGTCCGGCTCGACCTCTCGGGTACTGTCCCGCCCGGCCTGCAATTCGGCCACGCGGCTTTGCTTGATGTCAAACCCGATAGTGCCCGGAAAGGCCTCCGCCAGCGCCATGGCCACCGGCAGCCCCACATATCCCAGCCCGATTACGGCTATTTTTTCGCTCATACAGCCTGTCGCCCTTGTGATTTACCTTGAAAGTCAGGGCACTATAAAACAGCCCGCACAAAAAGCAATGCCGCACGCAAACCGTTTTCCGCAAGAGATTCTGGGGTTTTCTCTGTTTTTTCTGGCATTCGGCGGGCAAGGTCGTCTATAAGACTCTTCGGTATTTTGGAAAACACATCATGCAGGACACGACGAAAAAGCTGAGCCGCCCTACCCAGGAAGCCGAGCGCGCCGCCGCCCTGCGGGATAATCTGAAGAAACGCAAGGCGGCCAGCGCCGCGCGCGACAAAAAGGACGATGGACACGATGACCAATCCGGCACCCGCCAACACCCAGCGTGACGATCAGGCCGCCGCCGCGCGGCTGGCAAGCGCCCTGCCCGGCATCATGCCTGATCACTGGATCCGCGATCAGTCATTGTTGAACGGCATGATCGAACCGTTTGTCGAAAAGCAAACGGCAAAGGGCGCCATCTCCTATGGCCTGTCATCCTACGGCTACGATGCGCGCTGTTCGAACGAATTCAAAATTTTTACCAATGTCGACAACGCCATCGTCGATCCGAAAAATTTTAACGCGCAAAGCTTTGTCGACCGCGAGGTCGATGTCTGCGTCATACCGCCCAATTCCTTCGCCCTGACGCGCTCGGTTGAATATTTCCGCATCCCCAAAGACACGCTGGTCGTGTGCCTTGGTAAATCCACCTATGCGCGCTGCGGCCTCATCGTCAACGTCACGCCGCTGGAGCCGGGCTGGGAAGGCCATGTGACACTGGAAATATCCAACACCACGCCCCTGCCTGCAAAAGTCTATGCCAACGAAGGAATCGCCCAGTTCCTGTTCTTTAAAGGCTCAAGCAGTTGCGAGACCACCTATGCCGACCGGTCCGGCAAATATATGGGCCAGCGCGGAGTGACCCTCCCGCGCATTCTGGAAGACAGATAAGAAAGTAAAATAATGACCACAAACACCGCCAAAATTTCGCCACTTGAGGGATTTAACAAGGAAGACAGCGAAATTACGCTGATCCACAACACACCCCAACAAGGATCGGGCATGGACAAAATCATCGTGCGCGGCGGCGCGAAGCTGAACGGCGATATCCCCATCAGCGGCGCGAAAAACGCCGCCCTGAAACATATGTGCGCGGCGCTCCTGACTGATCAGCCGGTTCAATTTCAAAACCTGCCGACCCAGCTCGGCGATGTCAGCGCACTGGCGCAATTGCTTCAACATCTCGGCATGATGGTCGCGCTGCGCGATGATGGTGTGGGCTTTTTAAAAACCGCCGACATTACTTCGCACGTCGCCCCCTATGACATGGTGCGTAAAATGCGCGCCAGCGTGCTCGTGCTCGGCCCCCTGCTCGCCCGCCACGGTATTGCCGAAGTCTCTCTTCCCGGCGGCTGTGCCATCGGCACGCGCCCCGTCGACCTGCATATTATGGGGCTTAAGGCCATGGGCGCAGAGATCGACATCGAAGGCGGCTATATCAAAGCCAAAGCACCCGCCGGCGGTTTAAAGGGCGCGGACATTACCTTCCCCAAAGTTTCGGTCGGCGCGACGGAAAATGTGATGATGGCCGCGACGCTGGCCAAGGGAACGACGGTTCTGCGAAACGCCGCGCGCGAACCCGAAATCATCGATCAGGGCGAAGCCCTCATTAAAATGGGCGCGCACATCGAAGGCCTCGGCACCGATAAAATCACCATCGAGGGCGTGGACACGCTGAATGGCTGCGTTCATTCCATCGTCCCTGACCGTATCGAAACAGGAACCTATCTGTGCGCCGTCGGCTTGACGGGCGGCGATGTGCGTTTGAAAAACGCGCGTCTCGACCACCTCTCTGCCCTGCTCGGCCCGCTTCAGCAAGCCGGCATGGATATCAAACAGGACGGGGCCGACATCACCGTTCACAAAAACGGATCGCGCCTCAGGGGGGTCGATATTATGACCGAGCCCTACCCCGGCTTTGCCACCGACCTGCAAGCGCAGTTCATGGCCATGCTGACTTTGTGCGACGGCGCCGGCATGGTTACCGAAACCGTGTTTGAAAACCGCTTTATGCACGTCCCCGAACTGGCGCGCATGGGGGCCGATATTACCGTTCACGGCCATTCGGCCATCGTGCGCGGTGTCGATAAACTCAAGGGCGCCGAAGTCATGGCGACCGATTTACGCGCTTCCGTCGCCCTCGTTCTCGCCGGTCTGGTTGCCGAAGGTGAAACGGTTGTGAACCGCATCTATCACCTTGATCGCGGCTACGAGAATATTGTGAAAAAACTCTCGAACGTCGGCGCGAATATCGAGCGGGCGAGTGAGAAATAAAAATGCATCCCGAGCGACTTGTCCGCCGAAGCCTTGGCGAAGGCGGAAGCCGAGGGATATTCCCTACTTTCCACTTGATAAGATCCCTCCATTCCGCTTCGCTACAGTCGGGATGACAAGAGAAGAAAATTAATGACCGCTGACAAGCTCATCATGGCCGTGCCCAAGGGCCGTATACTCGACCAGCTCATGCCGATTCTCGCCAAGGTGGGGATCGAGCCAGAGGCCGCGTTCTTTGATGAAAAATCCCGTCTGCTGAAATTTGCGACCAATCACCCGGACCTCGATATCATTCGTGTGCGCGCCTTTGATGCCGCCACCTTTACCGCCTTTGGCGCGGCGCATTTGGGCGTTGCCGGATCGGATGTGCTCGAAGAATTCGATTACGCGGAATTATATGCGCCGGTTGATCTGAAAATCGGTCAATGCCGCCTTTCTGTCGCAATGAGCGACGATGACGCTGAAAGCAGGGACCCTTCCCGATGGAGCCATATTCGCGTCGCCAGCAAATATCCGAACCTGACCCGTCGCCACTTTGCCCAGCGCGGTGTGCAGGCGGAAATCATCAATCTCAGCGGCGCGATGGAGATTGTCCCTGCGCTCGGCCTCGCCCGCCGAATCGTCGATCTGGTCGAATCGGGCAGCACACTCAAAGCCAACGGGCTGAGCGAGGTTGAAACGATCATGGACATCTCCAGCCGCCTGATCATCAACCGGACCGCCCTTAAAACCATGCCCGCGACAATTCAGCCTTGGATCGCCCGCTTCCGCGACGCCGTTTAATAAATAGAGAATGTCATCCCCCGACTTGATCGGGGGATCCAGAGCCCCACCCACTGGATTCCCCGCCTTCGCGGGGAATGACAACTGAAAGAAAAGTGCTTATTGTGATGGCAATGCCCTCCTCCCTCTCAGAAATCCATCTTCACTATCCAAACGGACAATCACCGTCCCGCATGGCGCATGAGCGCGATATGGCGCTGGCCAATTTAAGGCTGACCAGCCGCTTTCAGCCCCAAAACGATAAAAACGGGCCGTATCGTCTTGACATATCGGTTGAAAGCCATCGCCTTGTTTTAAAAATAAAAAATAACCTTAGCGCCGATTTACCGATGCTCACCCTCTCTCTCAGCCCGTACAAGCGTCTGATCCATGATTATTTCCTGATGATCGAGAGTTACGAGCGGGTGCGTATTGAAGGAAACCTGCAAAAACTGGAGCCGATCGACATGGCACGGCGCGGCTTGCACAACGAAGCCGCCGACATGATGCGCGAACGCCTGCGGGACAAGATCGATATCGACCATGATACGGCACGCCGCCTCTTTACCTTGATTTGCGCCCTGACCAGCCCGTAAAAATCGGGTTTGATTTTTACCCTCAAGGCGCGTATAGCTGTAATCCATTCAAAAACAACGAATTACAGGGCCTATGGCAAAAGAAGATTTAATTGAGTTCAAAGGAACGGTGACGGAGGTTCTGCCCAACGCCATGTTCCGCGTGCGTTTGGAAAATGACCACGAAATTCTGGCGCATGCCGCCGGTAAAATGCGCAAACACCGTATCCGCGTGTTGCAGGGCGATACCGTCGTCGTGGAAATGACGCCCTATGACCTGACCAAGGGCCGCATTATCTTCCGTGAAAAGTAAGATTCCCCTTATTCTGGCTTCTGCCTCTCCGCGCCGGGTGGAATTACTCAAAGAAGCCGGCATCGTGCCGGACAAGATTGTCCCAGCCGACATTGATGAAACCCCGCTCAAAAACGAAAAACCTGGCGATATGGTCGTCCGCCTTGCCATCGGCAAAGCGCGGACCGTAGCCGGTCAATATCCGGGCCACGCTGTGCTCGCGGCTGATACCACCGTTGCCGTGGGCCGCCGCATCATGGAAAAACCCGTGGACGAGGCGCAAGCCCGCCAGTTCCTCACCCTAATGTCCGGTCGCCGCCATAAGGTTTATGGCGGCATCTGCCTGATCACGCCGGACGGGGGCGAGCGCACGCGCCTGTGCGTCACCACTGTGCAATTCAAACGCCTGTCCGAGACCGACATCCGCCATTATATTGCCTCCGGCGAATGGGGCGGCAAGGCGGGCGGTTACGCCATTCAGGGGCTGGCGGCGGGCTTCGTATCCTTCCTCTCCGGCTCACATAGCAATGTCGTCGGCCTGTCCTTGTATGATACAATAAACCTGCTGGCTGGCAGTGATGTTCTAACGAGGGAATAGGCGGCTTTGGACATTCTGATCGACGAACTGGACGGGAGTTTATGGGTCGCGTCCGTGGACAAAGGGCGCATGGAAACGCTCGAAGTTGATCCGGCATCCGAAGAAGTCCGCTACGGCGCTATCTATTGGGCCAAAGTCGAACGGATCGACAGCGCTCTCGATGCCGCTTTTATTAATCTGGACGGCGACGTTCAGGCCATTTTGCACAATGCGGATGTGCGTTTTGCCGATGCCAAAGGCAAGGTCATCAAGGGCGGCGACATGGCTATCGGCAAATATCTGAGCGAAGGCCAGATGATCGCAGTTCAGGCCAAAAGCGGCTATGTTCCCGCCGCCGATGATTTCATCCTGCCTAGCGAAGCCAAGCTGCCGCGCGTATCGATGGATATCACCATTCCGGGCCGCCATCTGATTTTCGCCCCTTTCATCCGTGAAAACCGCCTTTCTTCGCGCATCAAGGACAAAAAAATGCGCAAGATGATCCTGAAGATGATGGAATCGGTCGAGGATATGGACCGGTGCATCCTGCGCGCCAGCGCCGCGAACACACAAACCGATGTCCTGCGCCGCGAAGCGTTGATCCTCAAGGCGTTGTGGGAAAAGGTCATCGTCCATTTTACCGGCGATGAACCGGCCTTGATCATGGACGGGCCCAATGCGGTCGAACGCTCGCTGGGTGATCATGCCGGCCAATCGATCGAGCGCATTGATGTTACAACCATGGACCGTTTCGCCGAGGTCGAAGAATGGTGCGAAGTGTATGCCCCCGACCTTGTTCCCAAAATCAAGCCGGTCGAATTGCCCGACCAGAACGCCGATCTGGGCCTTTTCGATTTCCGCGATATCGTCGACCAGATGGAAGCGCTCTTCGCGCCCTATACCATCCTGACCCACGGATCGAATATT
>CAYSGL010000083.1:0-6711 GCA_964430725.1 uncultured Pseudobdellovibrionaceae bacterium | reverse complement strand
CGAAAAAGAAAAAGCTTTTCCGCGCGCGCGCCAGCTCGCCAGCGGCATCGGCATCCTCTATCTGTGCCTGACGGCGGCCTGCGCAACCGGCTATATCGCAACAGGGATGGAACCATTCGATGCGGTCGCTCATGCCATGACCACCATCGCAACCGGTGGTTTTTCAACATTTGACACCTCCTTCAGCCACCATGCGGGTCCGGGTACGGAAATCGTCGCCATTATTTTCATGTTAATGAGCGCCTTGCCCTTCGTGCTGTATTTAAAAGCGGTACGTGGCGCGCCGGAGTTACTGTGGAGAGACTCGCAGGTGCGTGTCTTTCTGGGGCTGGTCGCCGCCTGCTCGATTACGCTCGCGCTATATTTGATGCACACATCCGATCTGGGGACGGGCGAGTCATTGCGCCGGGCGGCTTTTAATGTCACCTCGATTATTACCGGAACAGGCTACGTCAATCATAACTATGATACGTGGGGTGCCTTTCCTGTGGGCTTGCTGTTATTCCTGATGGTTATGGGCGGCTGCGTCGGATCAACAACCTGCGGCATCAAGATTTTCCGCTTCCAGATATTGGCCTCTGTCGCCTACGCGCAAACGAAACAGCTTATTTATCCGAATGCGGTGGCTCCACCGCGTTTTAACGGAAAGATCATTCAGGCCGATATCGTGACCTCTGTGATGAGTTTCTTTTTTATTTTCGCCTTATGTTTTGCCGTCATCTCCATCGCCCTGTCTGCAACCGGGCTTGATTTCATCACGTCCGTGTCAGGCGCGGCCTCCGCTATCTCGAATGTCGGGCCGGGGCTGGGCGATACAATCGGTGCGATTCACAGTTACAAGCTTATTCCCGAGACGGCCAAGCTGGTCTTATGCGCCGGCATGATTTTAGGGCGGCTTGAGTTGTTTACCGTACTGGTGCTGTTTTTGCCGTCTTTCTGGCGTTCCTAGGGAATCATCCGTAATGGATGGCGCAACGATGCAACGATCTTGGCATCCATGTCCTGTATCATTTGCTCTACAAAGCGAACCTGCCGCATCTCACGTTCGGCAAGCGAGACATTTTGCGGCATGACAAGCGTCCGTTCAAACCGATGCTCGATACCGGCACCCGGGATATTATCCGCGTTATAGGGTTGTATTTTTACCTTCATGCGTACGGTGTATTCATCTTGCGTGCCGATATTAACGGCGCTGAGAAGACTGTTTGCCTGCGGAATTTCACGCAACGTCACCCGGCCTTCCTCAATCGTGAATTTCAGTGAGTCGGCCTGCGCCCCGTCTGCGCGGAAGCGCTGTGCCAAATATCGCTCCAACGCCACATGCGGGGCGACCGCCATATGCATGGCAACATCATCCTTGGCGGCAAACGGATCATATGTTCGCTCGATCGTGATAAAAGACGCCGTCACAGCCTGTTGCGGGACGTGGGTAAAAGTCAGATCGGGGGAAGGTCCGGAAGGGTTGACCGTACAGGCCCCCAACAACAATACGCCCATCATAGCCAAAGATCTAATCCTGTGCATGGTCTATCTCCTCGCGTGTAAACCGGTATTCCGTGCTGCAAAATTCACAGCGCATCACAATGTCTTTCTCATTCGCCTGCATATAATCCAGATCGTCCTGAGGCATGGATTGCAAAACAGACAGCAGACGCTCGCGGCTGCACCGGCATTCCTTACGGATATGAAGCGGCTCGTAAACCCGTACGGTTTCTTCATGGAACAGGCGGAACAGCAGGTCATCCGCCCCCAGCTGGTCATCAAGCAACTCGCCCTCGGTACAGCTCTGCAACAGCATCATCACCCGCCGCCAGTCGTCTTCCTCGCCGCTGCCTTTGGGGGCGCTATGCCCCCCTTCCCCAGGCATTTCCTGTAAGATAATCGCGGCCCCGCGCCATCCTGTTTCATACCGCTTTACAGAGAGCAGGATGGCCGTGGGAATTTGCTCCGACATGGTGAAATACTGGATGAGGGATTCTTTCAATCCCGCCGGGACCAGATCGACGATGCCTTGATACCGGTCGGTATCCGCCCCCTGATCAACGGTAAAGGCGATATATCCCTTGCCCAGAAAATCGCCGATGTCTCCGGCGGACGGCAAGGCGGCATCTTCACGAATATTGGCGCAAGCCCGCAATTCGCCTGCGCTGGTTGTATCGCCGACAATCATCGATACCGGACCGTCACCTTGCGCCTGCAGAGTAAAAATCCCGTCATATTTCAGCAAAGACGATACCGCCAGCGCCAGCACAGCCGCCTCGCCCGTCAATTGCGAGAGCGCCATCGGATAGTGGTGCGGCATCAAAATATCATCCAGCACGCTGCCCAGCCTCACAATACGACCGCGCACAGGCGCTTTATCCAATTGAAACGGAAGGACAAAATTTTCCATCAGCTTTTGATCTTATAGCCCTTGCGCAACATCACCAAGGTCAGAGCAGCCACCGCGATATTGGCGGTCGCCAGAACGCCCACCCCTATCCATACATTGCCGTCCGCATGACCGATAAACCCGGCGCGGAACCCGTCAATCATATAGAAAAACGGATTGTAATGTGCGATGTCCTGCCAAATGCCGGGCAACTGTGTAATCGAATAAAACGTACCTGATAAGAAGGTCAGCGGTGTGACAAGAAAGTTCGTGACGGCGGCAATATGGTCGAATTTTTCCGACCAGATCCCCGCTGCAAGCCCGATCAGGGACAAAAGCATGGTTCCCAGCACCGCAAATCCGGCAATCATCCAGACTGAATGAACATGCACATCGACAAACAGCCAGACGATCATGGCGGTTAAAATGCCAACCAGAAGCCCGCGCACGACCCCGCCAATGACATAACCTGACAGCAGCTCGGCAGGCGATAAAGGCGGCATCAAGACATCAACGATATTGCCCTGAACCTTGGCGATCACGATCGAGGATGATGTGTTGGCAAAGGCATTCTGGACCATCGTCATCATAATCAGGCCTGGTGCCAGAAAATCCATATAGGCAATTCCGCCGATTTCGCGCTGAATTCCGCCAAAAGCCAGGGCAAAAACCGCGTAAAACAGCAATGTCGTCACCATGGGGGCAATGAGCGTCTGGGTATAGACATTCAAGAAACGGCCAATCTCGCGCGCGGCAAGCGTATAAAGGCCGATCTTGTTAATTCCTTCGATACGGGCAGGATGAAGATTGTTGGAAAAATCAAATTGAGCGTTCATAAAATACCTTGGATAATAGAGCCGATGAGTGAAGATAATCCGCAACGCGCCGCTGTCAAGAAAAGCCGCCGCAAGGCAGGTCCGAAAATCCCCAAAAAGATTACGGAGAAGTATCTTTACAACAGCGGCCTGGCCTATTTACAGCGTTTTCCTAGCTCTATCGCGCATTTCAAGTCGGTTATGGGCCGCAAAATAGAGCGATCCTGCCGTCACCATACCGATCAGGACCGGGAGGCCTGCACCGCCCTGCTCGACAAGGTTACTGCCCAGTTCGCCGAATTAGGATATCTGGACGATACCTTATACCTGCGCGGCATGATCAATTCCCTGCGGGGACGCGGCCTGTCGTCGCGCGCGATTGATATGAAGCTTCAGCAAAAAGGCCTCAATCGGGACGATATTCACGCGGCGCTTCGCGCCTACGACCATGACAACGAGATAGATGAGTTGAGCGCCGCCCTGCGATTATGCCGCCGCAAGAAAATAGGCCCTCATGCCCCCGCCGATACGGAACCGGAGAAAAAACAGAAATGGCTGGCGGCTTTGGCGCGCGCAGGTTTTTCCTATGATGTGGCGACACGGGCCCTCGAGCATGCACCCGATGAATAAAACGCCTACAAATCTTCGCGGATTTTATCGACGGCAGAGACTTTCGATACGTCCTTTTGATTGACGCGGCGCACCGGAAAGATCAGCGTCGCCGTCGTGCCGATCCCCTTTTGGGAAATTAACTCAAGCGATCCGCCATGCAGCCCGATCAAGGCATCAACCAGCGTCAAGCCCAGACCGGTGCCGGATTTGGAGCGATTATGCTCGCTGTTAATCTGGCCGAACGGCGACAACGCTTTTTTGATTTCATCTTCACTCAGGCCCAGTCCCGTATCCGTCACGGATAAACGATATTGCCCCGCATCGTCCAGCTCGCCCGACAATGTAACCATACCGCCTTCGGGGGTAAATTTTATAGCGTTCGATAACAGGTTCAATAACATCTGTTTGATCGCCTGCGCCTCGCCGACAAGCTGTATGTCGGTATCCTCAAGCATATTATTGATGGTCAAGACACCTGCCTCGGCCTTTGCACGCATCAGGTCGATGCACGATTGCGCCACGCGCTGGACACTGACAACGCCTTCTTTTAATTCGCGCTCTCCGGCCTGAATTCGGGAAACATCCAGAATCTCGTTAATGACATTCAACAAACGCCTGCCGCTCTCATAGATATCGTTGGCATAGCTCCAATAATCCTTGTTCCCGATCGGGCCGAATGACTCATTCTTGATAATCTCTGAAAAACCGATAATGGCGTTCAACGGAGTACGTAGCTCGTGCGACATATTCGCCAGAAATTCCGATTTCGCGCGGTTGGCAATATCGGATTCCATTTTTGCCTGTGACATGGCGATCTCGGCTTCTTTACGCTGGGTAATGTCTTCGATACTGCCTTCAAAATATAACAGCACGTTATTTTCATCTTTAACACTGCGCAGGTTTTCACTGACCCAGATCACCAATCCATCGGCGCGGATCATTTGCGCCTCGGCACTCACCGGGCGCTCTGAGCGTGCAACCGCCGATAAAAACTTCTCACGCGCCGGGGTGTCATTGTAAAGCTGCGTGGTTACATTCCGCACTTCACGCAACATGGCCTCAGGGCTATCATAGCCTAGGATACGCGCCGCCGCAGGGTTGGCGCTCAGAAAAATGCCTTCCGGCGTGACCTGATAAATACCACCCGCCGCATTTTCAACAATCGTCCGGTATTTTTTCTCAGCCTCCGCCAACGCACGCTCGGCACGTCGGCGCTCCTCAACATCGGTTATCGTACCAACGATGCGCGCATGCCCTTTGTCGTCATGGCGCAGCATGGAAACGGCCAATTCGACCGACCGGAAGGTCCCGTTCGATGTTCGCAGGCGGGTAAAAGAGCGGTAGGATTTCTTTTTCCCCTGAACCAGAAGGTCGAAATTCTGGCGCTGTTCGCGTTGATCCTGTAAATACAGCATATCAAACAGATTGCGTTTCAGCGATTGCTCGACCTCAAATCCGGTCACACGATGCCAGGTTTCGTTTAAGAAGAGGATATCGCCATCGGTAGCCGTTTCAAAAATAATATCGCTGACGGAATCAATAATCGCACGATTATCGCGTTCCTGCTGCATAATCATCTGGCTCAGGCGCTCGCCTTCGCTCATCTGTGAATTCAATTCGTCGTTTTTCTGTGCCAGCTCGCGGTTCATGCGGGCCAATTTTTGCGACTGGCGTTGATTGTTCCTGACATACAATGTGCCGATCAATGTCAGCGTGACGCCGAACAACAGCATCAACATTGGCACCTTGACCAAGAAACTATCCCCTTGATCGGGGATGATACTAACTTCGACGCTCAATGGCTCGCCGGCCATCGTCAGGTCGAAATTACGGCGATACAAGGAACGATCCGACATGGTTTCCTGATACCGGTATAATGTGCGCTCCCGCGCCGGCGCGCGGATAATGACATCATGGATCATATCCTGACCATCAAACCAGGCGGATTTGATCAGGCTGTCCATGGCCATAACGCCAACGACGATATTGCGCAAATTGCCGCCATAATAAATCGGAACCGCGATGGCGATTAATTCTCCACGCCCGTCGGCATCCATCCCCGGCAAGCCGGTGTAAAATTTTGAATCGCCGTTTCGGTTAAACGTATCGTGACTGATAAAATGCAGATAGTTCGAGACATCAACTTGCGTTAGGCGGGGCATCACTGTCTTTTGCTGGTCCGATACCGCGCTGAGAGCCACGGTGTAGCGCCCGTCATATTCACGATCAAGCAGGTAAAGCTGTGCTATCTGGGCCTGCTGCAGGGCGTCCGTAGACATATCGGATAAATACGTATCGGCTTCGGATGGCAACAACGAAAAGGTCGATGCAATCATCATCATTGTGCGTTCGACGTTGGATAATTCACGCTCAATGCGTTCGTTCACCGCCAGCGCGGTTTTCTGCATATTGTTATATACAAGCTCTTCGATAAAAAGATTGAGAGTGATGAACGCCGTAATCGTCAGGACAAGGCCGTTTGCAAAAACCATCAACTGCGCCATGTTGCTCGACAGCCAGCTGCGCCGCTGGAACGTTGCGCGCTGCTCGCCTGCCTCATGTTTGCTGTTGTTGCCCCCGGCTTTCATTCGTGTGAATCCTGTTATAGTCTTGTGACCAAGACGCAGTTTGCCCCAGGCCCCTATACTAGGGCAAAGCAGTTAATTCTTTGCTAACAGGCCGTACGGAGGGAACATATGACAATAAGTTTTGACGATTTTTTAAAAATAGATATCCGTGTGGGCCGGATTATAGAGGCAAAACCTTTCCCAGAAGCGCGCAATCCCGCCTACCAACTGTGGATCGATTTCGGCCCCGAAATCGGGATTAAAAAGACATCCGCCCAGATTACCGTCCATTACACGCCGGATACGCTGGCAGGGCGCCTGGTCGCCGCCGTCGTGAATTTCCCAC
>CAYSGL010000082.1:0-6730 GCA_964430725.1 uncultured Pseudobdellovibrionaceae bacterium | reverse complement strand
CTGCCTGACCGCTCTCTTATGCTACTGGATTTAAGCAATGAGTCTGGACCCTAGCTAATTCTTCCACCTCAACTTCGGTTCCCGTGCTGCCTTGACTTCGTCGAGGCGTTGGCGGGGGGCGGATTGGGGCATGGCGTGGAATTTGTTAGTGTTGCGGTTGCGCACGTCTTCGGCAATGTTTTTCATCACAGTGATGAAGCGGTCGATGGAATCCTTGCTTTCGGTTTCGGTCGGCTCGATCAGCATCGCGCCGGACACCACCAGCGGGAAGTAAACCGTCATCGGGTGCATGCCGTGTTCGATCAGCGTCTTGGCAATGTCGAGCGTGGTGACGCCTGCATCTTTTTGTTTCTTATCGGTCAGCAAACATTCATGCATGCATGGCCCGTCGAACGGCACGTGATAATCGTCTTTTAACTGTGCGAGGATGTAGTTGGCGTTCAGCACGGCATCTTCGGACACTTGCTTCAATCCATCCGCGCCGTGGCTCATCATATAAGTGAGCGCACGGACATGCATGCCGAACTGGCCTTGGAAACCTTTCAAGCGGCCGCAAGACGTTGTGCGGTCGGCATCCGTTTCCAGTCGCAACGCATCGCCGTCTTTGATGACGATCGGTGAGGGCATATAGGGCGCGAGTTCTTCTGTCACGCAAATCGGGCCAGAGCCGGGGCCGCCGCCGCCATGCGGGGTCGAGAATGTTTTGTGCAAATTGATATGCATGACATCGACGCCGAAATCGGCGGGGCGCACTTTGCCGACAAGCGCGTTGAAGTTCGCGCCATCGCAATAGAAATAGCCGCCGGCTTTATGCAGGGCATCGGCGATCTCCATGATCTCGCGTTCGAACAGGCCGCAGGTGTTCGGGTTCGTCACCATCATGCCCGCAACGTCATGCCCGTCGCCGAGGGCTTCCTTGAACGCCTCGAACGTCACGCGGCCCGTTTCTTTGGTCGAAATAACGCGAATGTCAAAGCCACACATCGCCGCCGTGGCGGGGTTGGTGCCGTGCGCGGAATCGGGGATCAGCATGACGCGTTTGTGTGTATTCCCTTTGAGTTCGTGGGCGCGCGCGATGGTCATCACGCCCGCAAGTTCACCATGCGCGCCGGCGGCGGGCGTCAGGCATACACCGCGCAGACCCGTGAGTTCGCCGAGCCAATATTGCAGTTCATACATGACTTTGAGCGCACCTTGCGTCGCGCTGGCAGGTTGCATCGGGTGCAGATGCGCGAAGCCCGCCAGGCGTGCGAGTTTTTCATTCAGGCGCGGGTTGTGTTTCATCGTGCACGAGCCGAGCGGGAAGAAGCCATGGTCGATGGAATAGTTCATTGTGGACAGGCGCACGAAGTGGCGGACGACCTGTGGTTCGCTGACTTGCGGCAGGCCAATATTTGTCCGCGCGGGGGAGCCGGTTTTTAAATTTTTGTTTTGGGGGTTCGGCAAATCGACGCCGGGCATATCGCTGTATGCTTTTTCCCAGAGTAAATTTTCTTCATAATGCAGGCCGCGATTGTCGTCGAGCATCGTGTCTATCTCATTGTTATTGTTTAACAGTTCAATTTGTGGCGGCATAATGACGACCTTTCGGAAATTATAACGTAATTTAATTATCGGAACGCGAAACGATATCGCACGGTTGGCTTGGCATCACGTTATCAAACAAAGGAGACAGTGATGAAAAACCAACAGCAAAACCCCCAAGCCAACAAGCAACAGGGTGAAAAGCGTGATCCGCGCGAAGCGCAGAAGAACCAACAAGGTTCTGCTCAGCCGGACAAAAATCGCGAGCAATCGCAGCGTGACCGCTACTAAGCGGCTTTTTGATGTGCGTACGGGCTCTGTCTGAAAAGGCAGGGCTCCGCGCGGCATTTTCAGACAGGTTCAGCATGACAACGCCCGTTCCAGAGCTTCACGCAACGCACGCAAGTCCGCGTCTGTCGTCATTTCGGTGGCAGCCACGAGAATGCGACCGTGATCCAGTGCGTACCCTGCGCTCAGCCCTTGCAATGCGAGTTGTTCAACGAGCGCAGTAGAATCTGTTCCTTGCGGTAACTGCACGACGAATTCGTTGAAGTACGTGTCGTTGATGACCGACACGCCTTTGATCTTTGTCAACTCTTCTTCGAGCGCTTGGGCGCGTTCGTGGTTGAGGCGCGCGAGTGTCTTAAATCCATCCTCTCCAAGCAAGGCCATGTGCACGGTAAAAGCGAGGGCGCATAGTCCTTGGTTTGTGCAAATGTTTGAGGTCGCTTTTTCACGGCGGATATGTTGTTCGCGCGTGGAGAGAGTAAGCACATAGCCTTTACGACCTTGCGCGTCGACGGTTTCACCGCAGAGACGGCCAGGCATTTGGCGGATGTATTTTTCCTTACACGCGAAGAAGCCAAGGTGCGGGCCGCCGAATGACATGGGCAGGCCGATTGATTGCGCTTCGCCGCACACAATATCGGCATCGGCAGGGGCGGGGAGAAGGCCAAGCGAGACAATTTCATTAATAACAACGACCAGCAGCGCGCCTGTTTCATCGCATTGTTTGCGGAAGGCATCGTAGGTACGAACGTTTCCGAAGAAGTCCGGCGATTGCACGATGATGCAAGCGGTCTTGTCGTCTGCGCCGTCAACGATTTCCCCGGTGCCGTTATGCGTCAGGTAGGTTTGCAGAACGTCTTTGTAATGCGGGTGGATTTCACTGCCGTAAACAATGTTGGTGCGTTTGGTCACGCGCATCGCCATGAGGGCGGCTTCGGCCATGGCCGTTGCCCCGTCATACAGCGAGGCGTTGGCAACGTCCTGACCGGTCAGTAGCGCAATGAAGCTTTGATATTCATAGATGGCCTTGAGCGTGCCTTGCGCGATTTCGGGCTGATAAGGTGTGTAGGCGGTCAGGAATTCCGAGCGCTGGATGATGTAATCAACGGTCGATGGAATATGATGGTAATAGCATCCTGCGCCGAGGAAGAAGGGGCCGCTTGATGCCGGCTTGTTTTCATTGGCGTAGGCGGCCATCCGGCGTTCGATGTCCAACTCACCTTGATGGTCCGGCAGATCGACCTTGCCTTTGACAAAAGCGGAGGCGGGGATGTCGCGGAATAAATCATCGACGCTTTCGACGCCGATTGTTTTGAGCATCGCCGCGCGGTTTTCTTTTGTCTGGGGCAGGTAGCGCATCTTATTCCAGTCCTTCGGTGTAGCTTTGGTACGCGGATTGATCCATCAGGCCTTGCGCTTCGGATGGGTCGGATAGTTTTATTTTGACGATCCAGCCTTTGTTCAAATCTTCTTTCAGATCGTCGAGATTGTCTTGCAGGGCGGTGTTGACCTCGACGATCTCGCCGGAGACGGGGGCGTAGATTTCGCTCGCAGCCTTGACGGATTCAACGACGGCGAAATCATCGCCTTTGGATACCGTGCGGCCTTGTTCGGGCAGGTCGAGGTAGACGAGGTCGCCGAGCGCGTGACGGGCATAGGTGGTAATGCCGACCCATGCGATATCGCCGTCAATTTTCATCCATTCATGGTCTTTGGTAAATTGCATGGTCATTTTTTAATCCTTTTGGTTTTCGGTTCGACAAAGGGGAGAGGGGTGATTTCGGCGGCGATGGCGCGGCCCCGCACGACGACATTGATCGTGGTGCCGGGCGCCGCGTGCGCGGTTTCGACATAGCCCATGCCGACGGCTTGATTGAGCGTTGGAGAAAATCCGCCCGATGTCATCGTGCCGATTTTTATGCCATCAGGCGTTGTGATGTCGCTCCCTTCACGCGCGACGCCTTTATCAATCAGTTTCAGTCCGATGCGTTTGCGGATCGGCTCGGTGACTTTGTCCGCGCCGATAAAGTCACGGTCCGATTTGCGGATGATCCAGCCAAGGTCGGCTTCGAGCGGCGTGGTGGTGTGGTCGATGTCATGGCCATAGAGTGGGTAGCCCATATCGAGGCGCAGAGAGTCGCGCGCGGCCAATCCAACGGGTTTTACTTCAGGGTGGGCGAACAGTTTTCGCCAGATTTCCCTGGCGCGTTCATCCGGCATGGAAATTTCAAACCCGTCTTCACCTGTATACCCAAGCCGCGCGATAAACAGGTCGCCGCATTCGCGATACTGCATATAGCCAAGGTCCGATGCATCAATGCCAAAGCAATCTTTCAGCACTTTTTCAGAGGAAGGCCCTTGCAGGGCAATCAGGGCGCGTTCGGCCATGTGAACGAACATCACGCCTTGCGGTAGATGTTTCGCAATCCACGCGATGTCCTTGTCCTTGCACGCACCGTTGACGACGAGGAAAAATTTTTCCCCTTCGACGCGGGTGATGATGAGGTCGTCGATCATTCCGCCGTCTTCATTCATCAGAACGGAATATTTGGCGGCACCATCCTTGAGCGGGGCGATCGCCGCAGGGGTGAGGCGTTCGAGAAATTCACTCGCGCCATCGCCCTGAAGAATGAGCTGGCCCATGTGCGATACATCGAATATGCCCGCATGCTCGCGCGTCCAATTATGCTCGGCCATGACCCCTTCGGGATATTGGATCGGCATATCATAGCCCGCAAATTCGGCCATTTTTGCCTTGAGCGACAGGTGAATACTGTGGAGAGGCGTTTGCTTCATCGTAGGACCGGAAACCTATTGTTTTTGTAGTCTTTCCAATTTGTTCCTGTGCTGCGTTACTTCGTCGCTCGTGTAGCGGTTTGTACACGTCGCTCCTAGCGCCTTGCACAGAACCAAATTGGTTTGACTATGAGTTAGAACAGTCTAGATTTGTTGATGAGAGTTTACAAACGCAAAAAGGAGCGAATATATGTCATCCACACCCAAAAAGCCGGAAACCAAGCCGACCGGAAAAGACGATAAAGGCGGCCATGGTAGCCATGGCGGTTGCGGTTGCGGCCACGCGCACTGATTGTAAGATTTATTGCAATGCAAAACCCCGCCAATGGTGGGGTTTTTTATTTATGCCGGAACGCCGTATAAATCATAGTCGTCGGCATCCTCGATGTCGACTTTGATGATATCTCCGGCTTGAAGTGTATCCGGAACGTCGCGCAGGTAAACCTTGCCGTCGATTTCCGGCGCGTCGCCTTTGGTGCGTCCGTCCGCGCCGCCGCCGGCGACATCGTCAATAATGACGTCGATGGTCGCGCCGATTTTCTGTTGTAGTTTAGCGGATGAGATGGCTTGCTGGACCTCCATGAAGCGCTGATAGCGTTCTTCTTTGACTTCTTCCGGCACGGCACCGTCGAGTTTGTTGGCCTTTGCGCCATCGACCGCTTCGTATTTGAACGCGCCAACGCGGTCGAGTTTCGCTTCTTTCAACCAATCGAGCAAGAACTGGAAGTCTTCTTCGGTTTCGCCGGGGAAGCCGACGATGAAGGTCGAGCGCACGGTGAGATCAGGGCACATATCGCGCCAGCCGAGAATACGCTCGAGCGTTTTTTCCTGATGCGCGGGGCGGCGCATGGCTTTGAGCACGTTCGGTGCGGCATGTTGGAAAGGAATGTCGATATAGGGAAGGATTCTGCCTTCCGCCATCAGCGGGATGACCTTATCGACATGCGGATAGGGGTAGATGTAATGCATACGCACCCACATATCGAGATCGCCGAGCGCTTGCGCCAGATCAAGGAAACGCGTCTCGTACTCAACGCCTTTCCATTTCTGTTTCGCATATTTCACATCGACGCCATAAGCGGATGTATCTTGCGAGATAACGAGAAGCTCTTTTACGCCTGCGCGTTTGAGGTTCTCGGCTTCGGCGATCACATGATGGATCGGGCGGGACACGAGGTCACCGCGCAAGCTCGGGATGATGCAGAAAGAACAGCGGTTATTACAGCCTTCGGAAATTTTCAAGTACGCATAATGGCGCGGCGTGAGTTTCAACCCTTCCGGCGGCACCAGATCCATGAATGGGTCATGTTGTGGCGGCACGGCGTTATGCACGGCATTGACGACTTGTTCGTATTGCTGTGGGCCGGTGACGGCGAGCACGTTGGGAAATTTCGCGAGGATCTGATCCGGCTCGCCGCCCATGCATCCGGTAACGATCACCTTGCCGTTTTCCTTCATCGCCGTACCAATGGCATCAAGCGACTCTTCTTTGGCGGAATCGAGGAAGCCGCAGGTATTGACGATCACGACATCTGCGCCAGCGTAATCGGGCGAGAGGGCGTAGCCTTCACTGCGCAGTTTGGTGAGGATGCGTTCGGAATCGACCAGCGCCTTGGGGCAGCCGAGGGAGACCATGCCGACTTTGGGGGATGCGTTGCTCATGGCGCGGTTTATGCCAAAAACCGCGTCAAAAAGCCAGTTATTTCCCCAATAGCCACCCTCTTACGGGGTACGGATCAGCGTTTCACGGATGCCGCGACGATAGTCGGGGGCAAAGAGGATGTCATCAATCATCCATTTACCGTCAATTTCCTTTAAAACAAGCCTGTCCGTCCAACCATCGCCTGTTTGACTACCATGGCGGATTTCGGCATAGCGGACCCCGTTCATGGTAAAGACCCGCCCCGGCGCGCAGACGGGGGAGGAGGCAGGCACGGGCGTGGCAGGTGTTTTTTCTGCTGCGGGTGCCGGTGATGATGCGTTGAGGGATGAATCGAAATGCGGCGGCATTAAATCGTCTGAGGCCTGTTCCGGCTTAAGGTCGGACGAACTTGCTTTTGCTTCATCCGCAGGGGGCGCCTGATATGGTGAGATTGTGTCAAATACCAAGCCGCTGCGCAGG
>CAYSGL010000081.1:0-6797 GCA_964430725.1 uncultured Pseudobdellovibrionaceae bacterium | reverse complement strand
ATGCCGTTGATATTGTCGCAACATCCCCCCATCCCACCAATAAAATAGCGGCCACCTTGTTCACCGACCAATGGTCGATCAGCAAAACAAATTTCTGGCCGGAACAGATCCTCGCCAAAATTGGGGAAAATAAACGTATCGGAAATTCATCAGGGACCATCCATGCAGAAACAGCCTGCATTCTTGACGCCCCCTCTGCCACCAAGGGCGCTTCGTTATGTGTGACCGACCCGTTCTGCCCTAACTGCGCCAAAAATATTGCCGAGGCAGGCATAACAACAATCTATATCGACCATAAAGGGTTCGATAAGGATTTCTTCAAACGCCGCAGCAACCATTTTGATTCCATGTCAATGCAGATTTGTGAAAAGGCCGGCATAAATGTTTATCAGCTATGGCGCAAAGAGCAGCGATTGACAGCTATCCTTGAAGCTCCGGCTGATTTCCTGCCGACAGAAGACAGCCCTGCGGAGATGGAACGGATTGAAAGCGCCGATGAAAAAACATTTGCCTTTTATATCGAAAAAGCCAGTCAACAACAAAAACGGAGAAAATTCGCGCTTTGCTTTGTCGAAGATGAATTTGGTGCCAGACATGTATTAATGGTTCGCTCTCATGCTGTAAGAGGATATACGATGTCTAACCAAAAGGATGTTTGCGATATCGAACAACCGCCTGAAAAATACTCTTTTATCCAGGAGCCGGTCAATCGCCTGCTAATGACGATTGCACGTCGCGGATTGCGCCTTATTGACGGATTTTTGTATTGCAATCAGGTTCCAACCAGCCGCGAGCAGGTGAACCTCGTCGGCGCGGAAATAAACCGCATAACAATCGGGGATCTGACAAAATCACGCGACACAGACGCTTTACGCGCCATGAAAATTTTAAGCCGGTCAGCTATTATTCGCTATACCTAGATTTCCAGCACGAGGCGGGAGGGATCTTCCAGCGTTTCTTTAATGCGCACGAGGAAGCTAACGGCTTCTTTCCCATCAATAATGCGGTGATCGTATGAGAGCGCAATATACATCATCGGGCGCGCCTTGATCTCGCCATTGGGCATGACCATCGGGCGTTGCTGTATTTTGTGCATCCCCAGAATACCGACCTGTGGCGTGTTCAGGATCGGCGTGGAAAGAAGTGAGCCGAAAATACCGCCGTTGGTGATGGTAAACGTGCCGCCTTGCATTTCATCAATCGCGAGCTTCCCATCACGGGCGCGCAAGCCCACGTCGGCGATATCCTTTTCAACCTGCGCCATGGACTTACCATCACAGTCTTTCACAACAGGAACGACAAGGCCTTGCGGCGTCGACACGGCAATGCCGAGATCGTAGTAGTTTTTATATATGACTTCGTCGCCGGCAATCTCTGCGTTCACGGCAGGATATTCCTTTAAGGCCTGAATTGCCGCTTTGACGAAAAAGGACATGAATCCGAGTTTTACCCCGTGTTTTTTCTCAAAAACATCCTTGTATTGATTGCGCAGTTCCATAACCGCCGTCATATCAATTTCATTAAAAGTTGTCAGAATTGCCGCCGTGTTTTGTGCCTCTTTCAGCCGTTTTGCAATAACCTGGCGCAGTTTGCTCATGCGGACTTTTTCTTCACGCGGCCCGACATCGCGCGGCACGCTTTGCACGACGGGGGCGGCAGATCTGCCGGCTGGTCCGCCAGCCACATGCGCCGCGACATCGGATTTTGTCACACGGCCATCCCTGCCTGTTCCAGCCACGTCCGAAGCGGATAAATTATTATCGGCCAGCGCTTTTGTCGCCGCCGGGCCGTTCTTTTGTTCAGTGGCGGGCGCAGAAGCCGGAGCAGGCTTTGGTGTCTCAGCCTTCGGCTCTTCTCTTTTGACCGGCGCTTCACCGGCACCGACACCGATCGTGCCCAGCACCGCGCCTTTTTCGACCGTTTCGCCTTCTTGCGCAGCGATCGAGGAAATAACGCCATCCGCTGGCGCATTCACTTCCAGCGTTACCTTGTCGGTTTCCAGCTCGACAATCGGCTCGTCCATTTTCACGGCTTCGCCTTCTTTTTTGAGCCATTTGGCAATCGTGGCTTCGGAAACGGATTCACCAAGGGTGGGGACGACGATATCGGTCATGGGGTGTCTCTTATAAATCAAAAGGTTAGTTGCGTATCATGTCGCATTCTAAGCGTTTGTCGTCAAGAGATAAAGCCCCAAGCCGATGAGGAGAATACACATGGTTTTGAGCGCAAAAACCCTGTCCCAAGACAGCGAAGCGTAGATTTTTGGGAAAAACAATCCCAGCAAACCGCCAAAAACGAGAATATAAACGGGCTGTAGGGCATTGATGAATGCCACCCCCGCAGCATGAGGTGCAAAGGTCAACACATAGATCATCAAGCCAATACCGATATTATCGAGAACTTCCTGCCCTGAATTCCACAAAAAGACGCGGCCTTTTGTCTGGTGGATCACGGCAAAGGATACAGTGCGCGCCTTTTTAAAAAACGACAATTCCACCACACCGAGAACAAGCCAGCCAACCATGTTCCAGAACGAAATCGTCAGCCAATGAATATCCTCGGCGAAATACCGCAGTAATACAACATAGACCGCGCAGGCCAATGCAAAAAAGAAAATGCGGAGCATGGTCGTCACATGAAAACGGCGGACTTTAAAATCCCATGTGATGGCGATAGAGCCAAAAACGATAATCGTTCCTGCCAACCATTGCATCGGCGTTAACGTTTCATTGAGGAACAGCAAACCGAGAAACGCTATGAGAAAGGGGTTTATTTGAAAAATGGGCAAACAAATGCTGGCATCACTTTGTTGCAATGCCTTGATGTAGGGAAGCAAACCCAGCGCGTATATCCAGCCTGTCAGTGCGATGGTCGTGCCCATGAAAAAGGAAACATCCAGAACTTCGGGACGATACAGATAGACGCCGAATGCGAGCGGCAAATTGATGAGGCAGGCCGTCGCCTGAAACGCCAGAACAGATTCCCTGAAATGATCCCGCGCGAGAAACTGGTCTATCAGGACGCTGGTAGAAAAAAATAGCGCGGGCAACATCGCCCACAACCACCATATTTTTTCCATTCATTCCCCTCTCACTCCCACCCTCTTCCCAAGGAGAGAGAATTACAAGCTAAACGCTCAACGCCGCATCGACCAGCTTTTCCTGCTCGAGCGCATGGCGCTTGGCCATGCCAGTCGCGGGGGCGGCAGAGGCCGGACGCCCGATATACTGGGCACGCTTGGCTTTATTGCCAATTTCGCTCAATACGTTTTCAATACGGCGATCGACAAACTGCCAATACCCCATATTTTCGGATTCTTCCTGACACCAGACAATCTCGGCATTCTCGAACTGCTTCAAATCTTGAACCAGAGATTTATGCGGGAAAGGATAAAGCTGTTCTACCCGCATCAGATAGACATCTTTTATATTGCGTTCGCGGCGTGCTTCAAGCAGGTCGTAATATACTTTCCCCGTACATAAAACCACACGCTTGATTTTCTTCGGCTCGACCAGCGCATCACGATCACTATCCCATAAGATACGGTGAAATGATGTTTTACCGGTAAAGGCTTCCAGATCAGATACGGCAAGTTTATGCCGCAACAACGATTTCGGCGACATATTAACCAGAGGCTTCCTGAAATCCCGCACCATTTGACGGCGCAATGCGTGGAAATAGTTCGCCGGCGTCGTAATGTTGGTAATTTGCCAATTATCATCGGCGCAGGCAGCGAGGAAACGCTCGGGACGGGCGGAGGAATGTTCCGGCCCCTGCCCTTCATAGCCGTGCGGCAACAACATCACCAGGCCCGACATACGCAACCATTTTGATTCACCCGATGAGATGAATTGATCGATGATCACCTGTGCGCCGTTTGTGAAGTCTCCGAACTGCGCCTCCCACAAAACAAGCGTTTTGGGATCGGCCAATGTGTACCCGTATTCGAAACCAAGAACGGCCATTTCCGAAAGCGGCGAATCATAGACCTCGAACTTTTTCTGGTCCGGCTTTACATGCTGAAGCGCGATATATTTTTCCTCGGTATCCTGATCGTACAAAATGGCATGACGGTGCGAGAACGTACCGCGCCCGACATCCTGACCGGACAGCCTGACCGCATAATCCTGTTGCAACAACGTGCCGAAAGCCAGCGCCTCGGCAGTGGCCCAGTCGATGCCTTTGCCGTCCTCGAACACCTTGGCTTTTTGCCCTAGTAACCGCACAATCTTTGAATTGGCTGTGAAGCCGTCAGGTACAGTTGATAATAATTTTCCAAGCGCCTGCAGATCGCCATCCGTCACATATGTTTCGCCGCGCCGATCATCTCCCGATGCCACTTTTAACCCTGTCCAGGCTCCTTCCAGATAATCAGCCTTGTTTGGCTTATAGCTTTTGGTTGCTTCGAATGCTTCCTCAAGATAGGTCATAAAATCATCGACCATGGTTTTGGCTTCATCATCGGTAATGACATTCTCTGCGACCAATTGGCGTGCGTAAACTTCGCGCGTGCTCGGATGATCCTTGATTTCTTTATACATCAAAGGTTGTGTAAACGCCGGCTCATCGCCTTCATTATGGCCGAAACGACGGTAGCAGAACATGTCGATCACAACGTCTTTTTTGAACGTCTGGCGGAATTCCGTCGCAATGCGCGCAACGTGCACAACGGCTTCCGCATCATCACCATTTACATGGAAGATGGGGGCGGCGAGCATTTTTGCGACATCCGTGCAATACGGGCCCGAACGTCCGAATTTCGGCGTGGTCGTAAAGCCAATCTGGTTGTTGATGACGATATGCATCGTCCCGCCGACGCGATAGCCCGGCAACTCGGAAATCATCAGCGTTTCGGCGACAATCCCCTGCCCTGCGAAGGCGGCATCGCCATGCAACAGGATCGGCATGACCTGAACATTCTCAAAATCATTTTTCTGTATCTGCTTGGCCCGCACCTTGCCGATAACGACAGGATTCACGAATTCAAGGTGCGACGGGTTCGCCGTCAGCGACAAGTGGATTGTATTCCCGTCAAAGTCACGATCGGATGATGTTCCAAGGTGATACTTCACATCGCCGGACCCAAGCACATCGTCCGGAACCGAGGATTGTCCCTGAAACTCGCTGAAAATGGCCGTAAACGGCTTGCCCATAACGTTTGAAAGCACATTCAGCCGTCCGCGATGGGCCATGCCGACAACAATTTCGTTCAGACCCATTTGCCCGCCGCGCTTCATAATCTGCTCCATGAGCGGAATAAGGGCTTCACCGCCATCAACACCGAAACGCTTTGTGCCGACATATTTTGTGTGCAGGAATTTCTCAAAACATTCTGCCGCTGTCAGACGCTGTAAAATCGCGCGCTTGCCGTTAATGGTAAAATCGGTCTGATTGCGTGGCGCTTCGATGCGCTCTTGAATCCATGCTTTTTCTTCGGGGTCGGTCAGGTGAAGGAATTCGACGCCGATTTTGCCGCAGTAAGTCGCTTTCAACTGCTCGACAATCTGGCGCAGGGTTGCCGTTTCCATTCCCAGCACACCGTTGATAAAGATCGGGCGATCATAATCGGCAGGTGCAAAGCCGTAATGATCCGGGTCAAGTTCGGGATGATGGGTAATTTCCTTCAACCCCAACGGGTCCAGATCGGCAATCAAATGCCCCCGCGCGCGATACGCACGAATAATCATCAAGGCACGGATAGAATCGAGCGCCGCTTGCCGTATTGTTTGCGGATCTGCGCCTGTGGGCATCGGCGGCTGATCATTCGCCCCTTTGGGCATCGTGGTCGGCGCGCTTGCCGCTGCCGCTTGGTCAAACCCGTTTGTATCTTTACGATTATCATTCGGTGTCCAACTGGCGCCATGCAATTCACGCAGGACAGAAACCTCGGACTCGTTCAAACCGTCAAAGAATTGTCTCCAGCTTGCATCCACGCCCGTCTTGTTGCGCAGGTAATGTGTGTAAAGATGGGAAATATACTCGGCATTGGCACCGGAAAGAAACGTCAGATTGCTCGACATGGATCACCTTGGATTATTTTAATATGAAGCTGGAACTCTAGCACGCGGGGCAGCGCCTAACCAGCCTGCTTTGTAGTCTTTTACCCGCATTTTACAAGTAAGAGATTGCATTAAATGTCATAATCCAAAGCATCAGCAAGCCGGGATAACGCCTCTCTTTCCGCCTTGCTGACATTTTGATGATAGGCTTTACGCTCTTTTTTCAGCAACCGTTAAAACCAGCTTGCTTTGCGGCCTGTATTCTCGCAATTTTCACGAAAAGCCTGAGCAACGGCGAAGGCAATATCCATCATTTGCACCTGAAAAAATTTGAGTTCCTTACCATCCAGCACACCCCGCAGATCATACATGGCCGCCACGCACTCTCCGGGCAGATTATCCAGCCCCTGCCCCCAGCGCGGCCACTGTTCACGGCAAGCCAGCGTTTGAAGCAACAGGCCCTGCACAAAGGCGCTTTTACAAAAATCTTCGGTATAAGAGCGCAAAATGGTCGTTAATGTCTGCATTTCCGTTTCTTGCGCCATCCATCCGCCGGTGGTGTCGGCATGCGAGATAAAAAGCCCAATCCGGTACGGCAACGCGATCATTTTTGCGCGGTCTTCATCTGAAGGCAGGGTCGCTATGACTGTATCGAAATTCATCATAGCGGTTATAGTATCACAAACGGCCACCGCGCAAATTTATGAAAGGCAGGAGAACTTTTTTCATCCCCGATCATTAGTGAGACGAATAACGCAATAAAACCAAGGAGATTTAAAATATGAAAAATAATAAATT
>CAYSGL010000080.1:0-6986 GCA_964430725.1 uncultured Pseudobdellovibrionaceae bacterium | reverse complement strand
CCGAACAATATCGCCGCTGACAGGATGCGGCATGGTAAACTGCCCGCCTGACTGTGCCGTTTCGCGATAAAATTCGACCAGCCTATTGAACTGCGTGACGCTACAATACAACAACCCGGTTATCGTTCCCGGCAGGGGATAGGACCGCAACCGGCGTTTGACATGGCCGGCATCCATTTCGGTCCGCTCGACGATATCAGGTTCCGTCTCGGCATATCCGTCGCGCAAAAATCGTACGAGCAGATCCGTTGTCGGCCATTCCGGTAACATGAGCCGCCTCTTTTTCTTTACGTTTTCTATCCGGCGGCAGGGCGCAGACCGTATCGGGCTGCCATTGCCGAATCCAGCCGGCCTGACCGGATTGATTTTCCGGTCGTTTCAGAGATCACCACTTCCAGATCGCGCCCGCCCGTTCCGCTGCGGCGGCTTTCGATCTGCGCATTGCTGTTATTGACGATCGTGACATTGACCGGCGGCGTATTGGCGCGCTGTTGGGCGGGGGTTTCGACCGTCACGCGCTCGTCGGGGCTGGCCCAGAACTGCACCATCTGACTGTCGGTGCCGCCCTGACCGCCGACCATAAACCGGCCGCCGCCGGCAAATTTCGGTTTGGGCGGCGGGGCGGAGACGGCAGCATTGTATCCGCTGCCGGTATCGGCGAACAAGCCCGATATACCCTGTGCGATCAGGCCGCCAATGGAATTGTCAGCCTGCCCACCGAACTGGAGCTTGACCATCGCCTCGGCAATATCGGCCAGCGTATTGAGGGCATAGGTCCGCAGATCCTGAAACGCCATCGCCGTCCCGCGAATGGAATCGCCGACCAGGGTCGCTGCCTGCGCCACACGCTCTTGCGCCTGCTCATAATTATAATGTTCTCTGACCAGCGCGGCGATACGCCTGCCTTCTTCGCTGTACAGGTCAACGCCCGCCTGCCGCAGCTGGTTATGGATTTCCTGTTGAAGCGCATCGCGCCCCATCTGTTCGGTTTTGAACTGCAGCGCCTCGATCACTCGCTCTACTTTTTCGCGCTCCTGATCAGCAAGACGAATGGATTCCTTGATGCCGTCATTGCCGCCTGTGCCTCCGCCTGAAGCAGGCGGTACATTGCCATTGGGTTTGCGTAATCTGTAGTTCTCAAGGCGTTCAGCCTCGCGCTCCCAGTCAGTCTTGAATTTATCCCATGCTTCCTGTTCATATTCAGGGGACGACATGATTTCTCTGCGGCGCTGTTCGATTTGCTTCAAGCGTATTTCCGCCTGTTGTGCAAAGGCAGGGTCGTTCCCCAAAATCCGTACGCGCGCTTCTTTGGCCGCTAAAACATTAAGCTCGTCTGTGGGGCTTAGCTGGCCCGTGATTTTTTTATAAAGGGCGTTCAACTCAACGGCGATTGTCAGGATCGCAGATTTCCATCCCGCACTGAATTGACCCTGCACGCGCTTCCAGGCGGTATCGAACTCTGTTGCCTGCTGGATGAGGTTCTTATCAATCAGGACACCCGATTCTTTTGCTTCGCTTCCCAGCGCACGGATTTTTTCCGGCCCTTCCTCTAGTACGTCGATGAAGTTCGTCAAACCAGCCGCACCCGCAATGGCGAATTTTTCCTGTTCGGAGCCGGCGACGGACACGGCACTGGCGACATCCACCATAATGTCTTTCCAGTCACGCGTTGCGCCGGTATTATCCCGCACCTTGATGTTGTATTGCTCAAGAACGGGATATAAATCACCCAAACCGTCGCGCGCTTCGCCGACACGTTTGATGAAATCTGCGAACATGGCATCGGATGCACCGGAATCCAGCCCTGCCTCTTTGCCGAAAAACCGCGCTTCTTGAAGTTGATCGATACTAACGCGCAGTTTTTTCGCGGCGTTTTCGATATCAGCCAGATCGCTAATCGCTTTTTGCGTTGCACCCCCCAACGCCCCTACGGATAAGACCGGAACGAGCCGCTTTAAAATCGTCTGACTAAGCGCGCCAAGGCGCTGATCCGCACTGCGCGCCCCTTTCTCAATTTCCTCAAGGGATTTTTTACCGTCCTTGCCCAATGTTTCCATCTGGGCTTTGACCAGATTGCCGTTCTCCAGTTCAAAACGGATCGCATAGCGGCGGCGCACATCACTCATCAATATGCTCCTTTCTCTGACCGTTAATAGCCTTCACAATCGCCGCTTCGCCGATTTCAATCAGATCGAGAACGACCGGGTTATCAATGCCGCGCCGATCCAGCAACATCAGGACAGCGGCCATATCAAGCCCGGTGACGTAATTCCCGGCAGAGCGCAACTGACCCTGGACGCGTTCTAGAATATCGAGAGAGACGATTTCTTCCTGCGTCCGCGCAGCAAATTCACGGTACGGACAAAGCCGTCCCTCCAGACCCGCTTTTCCGTCGGCGCAGGGAGCGTCGTCTTCGGCGCATCCGTTACAATATTGGCGACCCCCGCTGGGCTTGAAATGCCACGCGCAGAGATCGCCAAATCTTTTTTTGCCGCGTCCGCCTCCGCATGCGCTTTCATATACTGGCTCCAAAAAAGAGCACCGATCGAGCACCCCCACCCGGGCGGCCAGATCGACATGGCCCCCCGTATAGTCTCGGGCGTGACCGGTACCGGCTGATCGTGCTGGTCGTAAAAACCATCCCATGACAGGACGACAAGCTCCGCCATTTTTTGTATAAGAAAGACTTCAAATAAGGCACTGCGCTGATGTTCGTCACGCAGATCCGCCACAATCCCATCCGGAAGAAGGCCGGCATCCATACACAGACCGGCCGCCCCCTCCAGCTCGTCCAGCTTTTGCCGCGCATAGGCCTGGGCCACACGCAGGTCAAAATCGCTGCGCGGTTTGACGCGAAGCGTCATGCCATGCAATAGAGACAGATCAAACGGCTCGGTCGGTCCCTGTAGCTTCATCATGGTTTATGCCTCCGGCAATTCATAATCGCTGCCGTCCATATCGTTACGCAGTGTGGCCGTATACATTTTTCCGCTGTCCGCATCCCTGGAAGCAACAAAAGCGTAGTTCCCCTCGATGCCGCCCGGCCCTTCGACGGGGAGTTTCGGTTTCGGCAGCTTGACGCGCGGTGCGTCGATGGACAGAGAGAATCCGGGCGCGACATCCCATCGGAATTCAAGCGGCAAGGTACCGCCGGATCTGGCCAGATCGATATAATCGGTATTGGTGAATCGAATGCCGAGATTGCCGCCGAGCGAGGCGATGCCTTTATCCGCACCGGAGAGCTGTCCGCCGGTACCGACTGTTTCGATCGGATCGAGATTGTTGCCGATATTGAGTGTTGCCGACATCAGGTTGCCGATAATAACCCCGTTGCTCAGGACCTTGCCTTTAAAATGACTGACCATGTCGAGGGATAAATTGATCGGATCGGCATCGACACTGGTTTCGGTAAAATTCTCCGCGCCCTGGCCGATCACATTCATCGTTCCTGTGGCTACGCCTCGGCGCGCGAAGGTCAGCGCGATGGAATTCAGTTTCAAGCCTTTATAAAGGCGGAATTTTCCGACATCGTTAAACCCGCGCTCGACCCAAAAACTCGGCACATCAGCCGCGCCGGATGAAAATATATGTTCATAGCACCCACCTGACAGAGTCTGCCCGCTGACAGCGGCATGGGACGCGGCCAGTGTAAACGCGTTACCGTCCGGACCCGCCGTATCATGGGTAATCGTCAACACCGGATCGGCATCATTCTGTGAATAGGTTGCATCATCAACATCGGTATCTGCCGATCCGTTCAGGACAGAGACGATTTCCGTTACCGTCAGGGCGGCAGAACCCTTAATTTCGATGTCTGTTCCGTCCGAAGGAGATTCATGGAAGGTAAAAACCGTGCCATTGATGGCGATGGTCTGGCCTGCCGACGGGTTGGCGGCAAAGGTGATGCTGCCGGTCGCAGCGATGGGGGCGGTGGTTGGCTCGCCCGTCATCGCCGTCAGCCACATACCAAAAAAACGCATGTCCAGCGGCACCGGTACATCACCACCGAGATCGGCCACATCGAGAATAGCATCGGCGGGATCGTTGCCGAAACCCAACACCGGATTGTCGATCAGGTTTTGTTCATCGTCGAGCGTATTGCCGGGAGTGAACGGAATCTTGTACGATACAGATGTATCAGGCACGCCGTAGGATGTTTCCCATCCGAACAGCTTGTGCATATTGCTTCCCTGGGCGCGGGTCATGGCAGTCTCCTTTGATGGTGTAAGAAATTTCAGGCGGCAGGGCCGGACTGGTAATCGACGAGAATGCCGAGCAAGGCGGATTTGATATTATCGGCGCCCTCAATCGGCTCGACTTGCGGAGCAGGTTCATCGTAATCCATGGCCTGTACCAGGCCGCCGAGCGTGATATCGAATTCCAGGGCAGTGACAACTTTGGCATATAACGCATCCAGTGCCTGGTCGCGCTCCTCATCACTCGGTGCGCGTACATACAGCTCGGCATCGATCATGTGGCTATAGAATTTTTGGCGAAATCCCCCGAGAGTGGCTTCGCCTTCGCCGGGGTCGCCGTCACGAATAATAACCAGATCGTCGCCGGCCGCTTCCAGAAGCTGTGCATCGGTCGCATTTTTCAGCACCGTGACACCCGCCATAGCCGGATGTCCACCGACTTGCTCAAACAGCGCTTTGACCACAGAGAAAGGCGTTGGCATCAGTGTATCGTTCCCATACGTTGATCAATCAGACGCGGAATCTGTGCACCCCATTTATCTGCGGTACGCTTGACATTGAGGCGCTTGCGCAACTGGATATGCGGCACCAGCACAAACATCGGCGCCTCCGCCAGGCCGTTTAAAGATATGCGCGGCCCCATGCGTTTGGTTGCCTTGCGAACCGTGAGTGTGCGCACCCGGCCACGCTTTGTTACCCTGACACCGCGTGCGACCAACAACGGGTTTTTTCCCCGCCGCTGAACAAGCGCGAGGCGCATGCCGGTCTTTTTCTCCCAGAGATCGGGGGTGATGCGCAAACGGGTTTTTCCCGATCCCATCAGACGCTGCGCGGTCGGCAACGGAATAGCGAGATATTTTTTTTTTCCGCGCCGCGCGCGGACCATACCGCCCTTGTCATACCCCTCAATAATATGGGGCGCATTACTCCACACCAACGCCGCCGCATTCATGCGGGGGCGGTCCTGGGGATAGACAGCAATCTTCTGGCCGCGCTTGTTATTGCGCCATGTATTGGCAAGGCGGCGGCCCAAACCTGCCTGTTCCACATCCCTGCGCAGATCGCGCTTCAATCCGTTACTGGCATCTTTCAGCCCGCCGGTCGAGGCGCGGGCCAGACGCCCCATATCCTTGACAACGTCACCATAAATATCACCGATGATACGGGTTCTCAGACCAAAAGCTGACATTCCATTGTCCATTCCAGTCTGTCTTCATCAAGGATCACCGGCTCGCTTTTGATCAGGTATTTATCTGCCCCGATTGTTAGCCGGGCGCCTTTACGAGGTTCGGGCAGCTGGCTGCGCCGGACATTAAACCGGCAGCGGGACGAAATAATTGTCGTTACGCCAAAGTCCGTCAGCTCGTCTTCACGAAACGGAATAATCAGAATGTAAGCGTCCGGCGCGCCATCGGCCTCATATATCGCCGCCGACCCGTGTGTGCGGTAACAGCTATCGATCAGGCGTTGATTGCGTGTCATGTAACCATCAAACATTCTTTGCGGATAATGCCCCGCCGCCCGAAAGGTAGCGGCGGAGCATGAGAATAAAACCTTTCAGGATCAGGTTTTATTGACGCGGGTATAGCGCGTGGCGTTCGGACGACCCAGAACCGGCAGCGGCGCAGATTGCGTCATCACAAATTCAAAACCGGGATCATCCTGAATCCAGTTTTTGGGGAAATACTGGTAAGGCTGATATCCGGAGGCTCCATCCATAATGGCACCGTAATGCCGTGTACCGGCTGCCGCGCCGGTCGCTCCAAGAAGAACGCCGTCATCGTCGATCATTTTTAAAATCGAAGAGCCAGCTTTGTATAAGCCATTATATGTCCAGAATTCAACATCACCGATGCGCCCCTTGAATTGGCCCGTTCCTGGCATACCTGTCTGGAAACCCAGCTCGGCTGTGTTGGTTTGGCCCTTTTCACGATCCAGCGCGTCCTTGAAATCTGGATCGGCTTTCAAGAACTTCCAGGCATCCTTACCCATGACGCATTTATCGACACCGGCGCCGACTTCTGTTGCCAGTTCGTCCATCCAGTCTTCCAGATCATTGTAAGGTTTTACCCCTTCCTGTCCCCATCTGGTCGCCCCTGTCAATGCATCGGTAAAGCCACCCTTGCGACGAAAATCGACCTTTCTCTTGGGGTAATTCTCACCCTCAACAATAACATATCCCTTGGTGAGGATGGAGGCTGCCATCCATTCTTCACGCCGCTCGATCTTCTCTTGCTGGAGGACAAGCAGGTCCTGTATAGCAAGATCCCGTCGCTCGGCGGCTGTCAACACACCGCCAATAGCTTCACCGGCCCGCCGTTTGAGCGGCTTGCTAGGATCAACCTTATTCTTTGGCTTCACATAGGCAGGTTTGAAGAAATTAGTTTCGATCGGTTCTTCCGCCTCGGCAACGCCCGGTACATAAGGCGAGACAAACGGGGCAAGCGCGAGATTGTCAGCTTCAACATCAAAAGCTATTTCCTCACGATCCGATGTCAGAACTTGGGGGAAAAATGTATCGAGCAAAAAGCGGGGGGGGCGGTGCAAGCTTTCAATAGTCTGCAGCAGCTGAACCGTCGTATAAGGTGTCATAGACATGGTGTTCTCCATTATTAAAAAGATGAAAGGGAAAAAGAGAGAGGGGCAATAAGAAACCCCGCTGGCAGCGGGGTTTTTTATGTGAAGGAACCGGCTTTATTTAATGCTAAGACCTAGCGTACGGAAGCCGTCCTTAATTGACGTTAACGTATGCCCGGCCCCGAGCGTAAGCGCAGAACGGATAAGGGTGCC
>CAYSGL010000079.1:4953-7001 GCA_964430725.1 uncultured Pseudobdellovibrionaceae bacterium | reverse complement strand
AAGGAATTGCAAAAAAGCGCCCCGCCGGGCGCTTTTTTTTATGGCTCCGTCACTATTTTATACAGGCGCCGGCCCACTGCCCACACCGGCATAGGCACGCTGACGCGGGCCCGACGGCTCTTCCCGCCCTGTTATTTCCTCGCCGAACCATTCCGGCAAACGTTCATCCCCATCGGCACACATAATTTCGGCAACGGCATTACCGGCATCCGTCCCCTGCTTCGGGATGTCGAGGGCGATGTCGAGACCGTTACCCTGTTCGAGAATATATCGCCTCTTTTCGATATAATGGTCTGACAGCGTTTCAATCAGATTGTGTGCATCAATCTCTGATAGATAAGCCTTAAATTCATACGCGCTCCCTTCCTCCCCTGTCCGTATAGCCAGCTCGTGTTTAACCTCCCTGACCGAATTGGAAATTGCGCGCAAACGGATCGTCGCGTGAGGAGGTAAATCAAGCAGGCCATCATCAGCAACATGTTCACACATAAAAAGAGCCTTGAAAGTACCAATATCCTCTTTGGGAATAACAATATCCGGCAAAGTCTCATCTTCCGCCATGACGGAGAGCAATAACCCTTCCCCGTTCTGATACAAACGATAAGCGACTCGTGACGAGTTAAGCAGATAATGCTGCTTCATTTCATAGGAGGGAACATGACGCAGTTCAAAAGGGAGCTCTGCCAGATTTACCAAAAAGCGCCGCTCGCGTACGCCAGATACGTCTTCAGACATTTTCACTCCTTTCCTTACTCCATAAACTGACGGACCGCCCGTTGGTATTGGGCCGGATCAAGCGTGCCGGTATGTTCGAATACGGTTTGATTGCGGCCGCTTTCCTTGGCTTCATACAAGGCTTTATCGGCGCGCTCCAGAACGGCCTCGGTGGGGATCACCCCGTCAATAAGCGTACCGCCGATCGACGTTGTGACCGTAACCTTGCCGTCGGGCACATTCACGATGAACGGATCATCGCCGATGGTCCGGCGCAAACGTTCGGCGATCACATGCGCCATCTCTTCGGAAACATCGGGCAGGATCACAACAAATTCTTCACCGCCGAGGCGTGCCACAAGATCGAAGCTGCGCAGGGAATCTTTTACACGTTGTGCAAAAATCTTCAGCACCTCGTCGCCAACGCCGTGGCCATAGGTATCATTAAACGATTTAAAGTGATCGATATCCATCATCAGAATACCGAGCGATTTTTTATTCTCTTCGGATTTTTGCAAGAGCTTTTGCAAATGCGCCTCGAAATAGCGGCGGTTATACAGCCCCGTCAGAGAATCCGTCAGCGCCATAGACAGCGATATTTCATAGGTAGCGCGCAAGCGTTCCTGAAAGCGTTTCCTTCGGATTTGTGTGCGCACGCGCGCGAGCAATTCATTCGCATCAATGGGGCGGTGGATATAATCGTGCGCGCCCATTTCCAACCCCTGCGCAACGCGGGTCATATCGTCCTCGGTCGCGATCATCAGGATCGGCACCGATCGGGTCCGCTCCGACGAGCGCAGATGCGAGCACAAACGCAACCCGTCTTCGTTTTTCAGATTAAGTGAAACGGCGAGCAAATCGTAGTCGGCCTCTTTAAGGCGGTCCAGCGCATCCATACCGCTTTGCGCGACGATGACAATGTCGTTGTCCTCTTTCAGGGCGAGCGCAAATTTTTCGGCATCATAGGATTGATCTTCAATCACCAGAATGCGGGCGTTTTCCACCGGCTCGCTCATGGCATTGGCCGATCCTTCGACAACGCCCAGCTGGTTGGCCGTATTTTCACGCACCTTCCATTCATCGACCGTCATCTTGAGGCGAACAAGCGAACGTACACGCGCCATCAGCGCGGTATCGTTCAGCGGCTTGCTCAGAAAATCATCTGCCCCCGCTTCCAGACCCTTGATACGGTCAGCCGCATCGGTCAAAGCCGTAACCATAACAACGGGAATATGCGCCACCGCCGGATTGGATTTAATCTGGCGGCATACCTCAAAACCATCCATCTCCGGCATCATCACATCAAGCAGAATAATATCGGGGGAATCGTTCAC
>CAYSGL010000079.1:3400-4943 GCA_964430725.1 uncultured Pseudobdellovibrionaceae bacterium | reverse complement strand
CTTTTTCCAGCGCTTCTTTTCCCGATGTCGCCGTCAGGACATCATAATATTCGCCCGCCAGTTTCGCTTCGAGCAATTTTACGTTCGGCAGAATATCATCAACGACAAGCACGCGCGCAGACATGAAATTACTCCTGACCCATTTTCTGTGGTTCGAGATATTTTTTAACCTTGTCCAGGAATTGCATCACCGAAATAGGCTTGGAAATGTAATCTTCGCATCCCCCTTCACGGATTTTTTCTTCATCCCCCTTCATGGCAAAAGCGGTAATGGCGATAACAGGAATGGCTTTCAGTTCATCATCCTGTTTCAACCACCTGGTGACATCCAGCCCCGACACTTCAGGCAACTGGATATCCATCAAAATAAGGTCCGGCCTATGTTCACGCGCCAGGTCGAGCACTTCGCGCCCGTCGCGCGTTTGAATCACGTCAATGCCATGTGCCTCCAGCAAATCATGGAAAAGTTTCATGTTGAGTTCGTTATCCTCAACAATCATTACTTTTTTCTTACTCTCTTGTTCGCTCACCGTGTTCCCCCTGGCTGCATCAGCGTGTCTTTAATGGATGGTCCGGCGTTTCCTTGCGCCCGCAGGACGGCTTAATCCGCTCCAGCGCGACCAGCGTCTGCCGCACGGAAAATTCATCATAATCAATCGTCATATCGGAGATAACCCCGTTTTCATGGAAAACCAGGCTCATTTCATAGCTCGCCGTTTCTCGTGTATCTTCCACCGGAAAAACCGCCATGCGCACACGGCGCGCCGGCGTGTTCAGCAAACTCATATCCAGCCGGTCGGACGGGGCGACCAGTTTCATCGGATTGACAGACGGGCCGAAAAAACTGTTGATCTCGATCGGCCCTTCTTCGTCACTGCCGTCAAACACAACCGCAGAGAAAAAACGCGCCTCTTTTTGCATATGGTCTATCATTTGCAGCGTATGGGCGCTGGGGAACATCACCCCTTCCGGCAGATCGAACGACAGGCCTTCGGGAGAGGTAAAATCAGCGCGGCGGACGTTGCTGTGACCGCGTAGATCCTGATACAACGCACCATCACGTGACCGGCGCGAGGAAAAATGAAAATCCTGTCCGTCCTTGCTCTCATAAGTCGCAAAATCCGACGAAACCCGCATACCCGGGCTATCGGCGTAATCATAGACCAGATTAAAGCGGTGATTGGTCACCCACGCATCGCACGATCGATCCCATTCATAAAACATCTTGCCGCGAATATTAATCACCTGCGCCCCGCCGCGCGTCGCGACCAGATCGACATTATAGATGGCCCGGTGCGGCTCAGCCGCACGCCACGCGGCATCCGATACCGAAACAGCCGCCATAGCGGGAGAAAAAGCGAATAATATCAAAAAGATAATAATTAGCCGTGGCATCCGGACCATACGAGGGAAAGATAAAATCATGGGACTTCCAGTGTACTCAAAACATCAAGGCGATGAAAGACTTTCCTCAATCAGCAGCGCGCCCTCATTGGGCAAATATTGCCAGCCCGACACGCAAATTTTTCCCGATCGGGTGCTT
>CAYSGL010000079.1:0-3390 GCA_964430725.1 uncultured Pseudobdellovibrionaceae bacterium | reverse complement strand
TTCCCTGAAAACCTGTGGTAATAGCTCCACGGGCGCGGACTAAGTTACTGATAAATAATGATTTTATCAACTGGCACCAATCTCGCAAGGAATCTCCCGTCACACGGTTACACGACAATTGGGATGGGTTAATATGCACAATGAATGGACACTACAAGCTGGACAGCCTGCGACCGCCAAATGGCTGTCAGGCGCCGATGAATTACTGGGCTGGCTGTCCCGCCATCAAGACAGGCAAACACCAAGCGGTCAGGCCACAGCCATACAGTTACTCAGACAGGCCGAAAAATCCCTGCGCGCGGCGCAGGAAAGAATTTCCGAGCAAGAAGAGCGTATTCGCCTGTTGGAAACCCTGGCGACAACGGACGAGCTGACGGGACTGGCCAACCGCCGTGGATTTTTCGAGATGTTCCACAAAGAACTGGACCGCGCGGGGCGCGGACAGAGCGAAGGCGGCCTTCTGATTCTTATCGATCTGGACAATTTTAAAGCGATCAATGACACCTATGGCCATCAGGCCGGAGACGCGGCGTTGAAACTTGTTGCAGCCACCTTATCAGCGGATATCCGCCTGATGGACACGGCGGCGCGCCTTGGCGGTGACGAATTTGTGCTGCTTCTGGCCAATACCGACCGCACAAAAGCCGCCGCGCGCGCCCGCGACCTTGTGCGCCGACTGAATGCGCTCTCACTGGTGTGGATGGGGGTTGAAATTCCCGTCCGGGCCTCGCTGGGCTTGCGCGATTACAAAGGCGGCGATACGGCGGAGCGTATCTTCGGCGATGCCGATGCCGCCATGTATGAAACCAAGCTGGGTAATAAGCTGATGGATCAGGAGGCTGTCGCCGCAGTGAGATAAATTTTATGAGAGCGTCAAACTTTTTTGGTTTGGCAGCAGGCGCGAGGAGTGACGTGTACAAACCGTACACGAGCGACGAAGCAACAAACTGCCAGACAAAAACAGAAAGACGATCAAGTTTCCGCCTGCCGCCCCTCCCTAACCGTGAACCCCAAGGCAGGCGAAAAAGGGCCGGTCGCTTTGCACCCTACAAAGCACCGGCCCGCCTTTTTGTCGAGAAGGGGACAAGACAGCCATACGGAACAGAAAAGCCTTGAAAACGCCCCCCCACTTCAGGTAATGTCTTTTCATATTAATTGACATATTGTTGCTGCGGCGCAGTAAATAAAGGTGTGGTGTGCGTACAGAGTTTCACAGTGTGGCAGACGTCGCAGGTTTTCTTCGACCTCTTGTTATAAAGAGGGCAGTTACCATTGGAGCCGATTTCGATGGCACTTTGCTTGATTTTGCAAGCACACCTGATGGCGTTGAAGTTTCAAAACAGCTGCGTGAAGACATGGCCATTTTACACGACATGTTGAATGGCAGTTTCGCCGGTGTTACAGGCCGCGATCTGGAATTTGTTGATCAGCGCATTCATTTTCCCGAAAACTTGCTCCCCTGCTCCGCAGGCCACGGCGCTGTTTTCCGGGGAAAGGCGAACGGAACAGTCGAGCGCATTGATTTTGGTATCGATTTCGACCGCCTCCGCACACTCGCACAGGATGTGAGCGTTGGGCACGGCGGCCTTCGGATTGAAGAAAAGCCGGCGACTGACTCCATCGCCCTCCATTACGAACTGGATCATGCAGACAACGCGCGGCATTGTGCGCAAATAATCGTCACGCAATATAATAACGGTACAGTCGACGACAGCCGGTCCCCTATAGGCATCGGCGAAGGGCGCCGCGTATTTGAAATAAAGTCCACACAGGCAGGAAAAGACAAGGGATTCGAAAACTTCATACGGCTTTATCCAGAAAAAACACCCGTGTTTTTCGGCGATACCTCTCTGGATGCACCCGCCATGCGTATCGCACAAAAATTCGGCGGCTATGCGATCGGTGTCGGGCCCAGCCCACCCGAAAGCTGTAAATTTTATTTGAAAACCCCTGCCGACACGCGGGAAGTTATTGCCCAACTGGTGAGATAGAACATGGCAAAGAGAATCTTTCAGATATCCAATCGTGTTGGTCAAAGCGGTGGACTGGACGAAGCGATTTGTAAAGCACCGGAAGGATACGAAGTCGTCCGTTTCGGTTGGAGCGGCAAGAACCCGAAAGAATACGATCCCGCGAACCCCGTCAGCATTGAAACCAGAAATGGCATGACCTGCATTCTGGTCGATTTGAATGAATCCGACTTTCGTCTCTATTACGAGGTTATTGCCAACAGCCTCTTATGGCCGATCTTCCATTCGCGCCCTGACATTGCCCAGGGATACAGCAAGGAAGCCGCCAAAGCCTATTACAAGGTGAACGAACTGTTCGCCACATACGCAAAAGAGCATATACGCCGCGATGATGTCGTTTGGGTTCACGACTACCATCTTGCGCCGATGATCCAACATCTGGACACAGGAAACCCGACAGGATTTTTCCTGCACACGCCCGTTATGCCGGCAAACTCGCTACAACCGCTCGGCCGTGACGAACAAAACTTCATGCATGCATTTTTAAGCAATCTTCACCAATATGATTGCGTCGGTGTTCAGACCAAACAGGATCTTGCAAATTTAGCGGGGCTCATCGGCCAAAGGACTGTTCATCAGGTGCCGGACTATTTTGAGACGATGGCGCTGACCAGCCAAAGAAACAAGCGCGGGACCATCACGCAGTTCGGCGCCTTTCCCGTTGCCGGGCACATCGATGAATATACAAAAGTCGCCCAAGCGCAACGTAACGATCAAAAAGTTCTCAGTTTTATTCGCGAGAAAACCCCGAACGATGAGGTCGATATTTTCGGCGTCGCCCGTCTAGACTACAGCAAAAACCTTGTCACGGCAGCCCGCGCGTTCGGACGCTCGATCTTCGATGGCAGCGATAACGCCAACGCGCACTTCCTTCAAATCGCACCCTTTGGGCGTGAAGGAACACTGGCCTATCAACTTGAAAGGGACCGTGTTGTCACGAGCTTTAACGATGTCAACGAGATGTTCGGGGGATGGCGCACCACGTTGCACATGGAGAACGTCGCAAGACCGGTACATTTAGGCATCGCCGGACATTCAAACATGACGCTGATCCTCTCGTTGCGTGACGGGTTCAATCTTGCCGCAACAGAATATCTAGCCGCCCAGCACGGACGAGACGAGCCAGGCATCGTCATTGCCTCCAAATACATGGGTGTATCCGAAGTTTATGATCAAAGCATCATAGCCGTTGACCCAACTAGGCCGGATGAAATCGCCCAAGCGATTAGAAAAGTCCGTGACATGTCACGAGAGCAAAAACGCGAATTACTCTCGATCGCAGATGAAACTCACGCACGTCATACGAATCTTAGATGGCAATCGTCTATGATCAGGGCGACGGAAGAATCATACGCACAGA
>CAYSGL010000078.1:4897-7040 GCA_964430725.1 uncultured Pseudobdellovibrionaceae bacterium | reverse complement strand
CCGCGCCGCCTCTTCCGCCGTGATAAGATCGTGCATTTCCTCGGAGAACGACACGTCGCTGACCGCCTTGGCCGCCGCCACGCTCAGGCTGCGCTTTCGCACCGGCGTCTTGCCAAGCCGCTTCTGGATATATTCCAGCGTTTCCAGATCGGCATTGCCGAAGAGCTGCAAGATGCCGCAATTTCCCAAAAAGCTCTGCCAGCGCTTCTCATAGAGGTTTTGCAGTTGCGTTAAATCCTGAATGACGAACCATAGCTTGACATGAAAGGAGGCGATCTGCCCCGCCGCGTCCTCGATCTGCCGCATATGACCCAAAATCGGGAATTCATCCAAAACGAACAGGACCGGCAGGCCGCTCGTGGGCGGTTTCTGCCCGAGCCGCTCCATGCGCTCGAGCGTGAGGTTTATAAATAATCTCAGCCAGCGATTACAGGTTCCCATCCGCCCGGCCGGCAGGCACAGATAGATCGTCATGCCGGCAGGAGAGGTTTTGAGCTCTTCCAGGCTGAAACGGGCCTGCGGGTTGGGATTGTCAACCAGCACCTGCTGGATGCTGCGATAGCCGATGAATTTGATATTGCGGTGGACCGTCGATAACACGCTGCCGCGTTCCTTGTCGCCGCGATCCTGCATGTCGATGGCTGTGCCTTCGATGATGAGGGCGACATCTTCGTTCTGCACCGTCCCGGCATTCTCGATCATTTCCAAAAGCAGGCCGAGAAAGCCGGTGATCTGCCGCTCGGACTGACTCTCATCATCAAAATAGCTATAGACGCTGCCGCGCGTTAGCAGCTCGTAAACCGTGATCAGGTTTTTCGCATGTGTGTATTTCGGGCAGGTGATCACGTGGAGGATCACCGCCTCGATCAGAGCCCGTGCCGATTCATCCCAGTGCGGATCGACATTCGTACCGACACTGGCCACGACAAGGGAGTCCGCGATCAATCCCGCATCCTCGACGATGGTCGGATTATCCGGCGTGAGCACAGACAGCGGATTGAACGATACTTTATAAGGGGCGCACCACGGCGCGGCGCGCTCGAACGGGTCGAGCACGCTGACTTTCTGGCCGAGGCCAAAAGCGCGCCTTCGCGCCGTGATCGAGGCCAGCTCCCCTTTCGGGTCGATACAGAGAGCGCTGCCCTGGTAATGGATCAGGTTTGGGATGATGGCGGACACGCCCTTGCCGGAGCGCGAGCCTGCGACCGTGCAGATATGCCTATCATCCAGAAGGCCGATCAGCTGGTCGTTCAGGCTGCCCAGCATGATCTTGGACGGGTCCCATTTGAGGTTCTGGCTTTTCAGGATCGCTTCCGGCAGGCCCCACTGCGCTTTCGGAATCTTGTCCTTGTCGGGATCGGTACTGTAGGGCAACCCGCGCGGCAAGTTTTTCAACACCATCAGAAATTCGATAATATCATAATTCTTGTATGATGTGTAGATGCGATATTCGGTTCGCTCCTGACCGGATCAAACACCGCCAGATCCTCGTCATAACGATAACAGCCTTGCCTTAAACCATGATGCAAGCTTTGTTGCTCTGCCCTATCGACAGCCGGGCAGACCGGTCATACGGGAGCGTCGTGCCCCTCCCCTTCCCTCCTGCTTTCCGCCGCTTCACGTCCGCTGGCAGGGGCATAGCCTGTTTCATGCCTTGCCACGCGTAACAGCGAAATACGCGTTACGCTTACACCGTTTTTACTCCCCCATCCTTCAGGGACCGTGCACGCGCTCTTTCAATATGCCGTTCTAACACCGCCGCCATGCTTTGCAATGACGAATTTTCCCCTGCCCGTAAGGGCGGGCATTCCTCGCGAGGCAAAATTCTATGCAAAGCCTGTCTTGCCGGTGCTGTGACGAACGCATGAAAGATCGCGGTTGTCGCGGTCTGAAAGAAAAGAGGAGACTAACAATGGTAAACCTGACTGCTTTTGCTGTGAACGAGCGTAAAGACAAAAAACCGTTCTGGACCCTGATTGGGCCGGTTACGACGACAAAGACGGAGGACGGACAGGAGATCAGCGACATCCCGAACCTGAACCTGCGCGTTGTCAATAAAGGCGCTGAGCGCATCGTTTACAACATGGTTCGTGACGGCGACCAGACCGTCATGCGGGATCTGGGCCGGGCCTTCCCGCTCAAG
>CAYSGL010000078.1:0-4797 GCA_964430725.1 uncultured Pseudobdellovibrionaceae bacterium | reverse complement strand
TCGTGACGGCGACCAGACCGTCATGCGGGATCTGGGCCGGGCCTTCCCGCTCAAGGAAGGCAAACACGGCTTTGCGATCCCGAAATTCAACATCGTCGCGATCGTTCCCGATACAAAAGGCAATGCCTGAAAACCTGGGGTGGGGTTATCCCCCACCCCCTTTTCCACGAAAGGAGGACTCAATGACCACGATCTGGGTGAATGAAAACGGCACATATTTCCTGTTCAGGAATGGCGTCTATACAGGCGCTGTCCGGATACAGAAGCATGAAGGACGGCATGTATGGGTCACACGCGTTTCCGATAAATACACGGAAAGCTTTCCCCTGTACGATAACGGGCACTTTGACCACTTGCTGGATGCCAAGGACTGTCTGGAAGAGCTCGCTGAAATAATCATCGTTTCCCGCCGGGCATAAAACCACAGCCCGTTAAATCCGGTCATCGGGGCTGCATTATTATGTAGCCCCTTTTCTTTTTCCCATCCGCCCTGCTCATTAATATATGTGTCATAGATGTATCTGGGATGTATCTGGCGGACCTGTCAGAGCCTGCCGTTTGACACCTCAATCATAAATAAAAGGTTTTCCTGAATTTTCTCTCCCTTCTTCCCTTACCCAAAATCCTGTGCTAAATTTCCATAAGAAATCCTAGAGCGCACTTATGGGTTTGCTTCGCAAACCCGCGAACTGCCAGAGGCAGGAATATGACTCTTGGGCCGCCCTGCGTACCGTGGGCGGCCCTCATAGTAGTTTTATTTTTTCTTTTTATTATGGCGATCTATCACTGCAATCACTCTCATGTAGGTCGTAAAACTCACAGGCCTGGCACCGCCGCAGCCCATATCAGCTACATCACCCGCGAGTCCGCAACCACTGAAATCATGGCATCCCGCATACCGGAAGACCGGAATCAGGCGCGGCGCTGGATCATCGAACAGGAGATCAAAGAGCGCAAGAATGGCCGGGTTATCGACAAGGTCAATGTCGCCCTGCCCCTGGAGCTGACCTATGAACAGCAAAAGCAGCTCGTGATGGATTACGGACGGGAGATGAGCAAAAACCGGGTCCCCTGGCTTGCCGTCATGCACACAAAACCGCAGGACGCGCACAATCCCCATGCCCATCTTGTCTTCCGCGACCGCGATATAGAGACAGGAAAAAGGGTGATGATGACCACCGAACGCGGCAGCACGGAGCGGTTCCGGGAGGTCTGGGAGCATGTCTGCAACACTCACCTGGCCATGCACGGCCACGACGTCCGTATCGACCGCAGGACGCTCAAGGCCCAGGGCATCGACCGGCAGCCGCAGATACATGTCGGCCCCGAGGCGAATGCCGCCGTGGGAACCGGGGCGGATCTGCGCTCGAATGTGCGGGAAGACAAGAAAAAGATCGGGCAGGACAGAGCCGCCCCGAAACGAAAGATCGATTACCCTGTCATCGACAAGGGCATGACGCGGCGCGCCTTTAACGAGCATATCATCGATCTCAATCTCGAGAAGCTGCGGCGCTCCCTGGATTACGGCATAAGGCTCAAAGCCGATTTTGAAGCAGAACAACGAAGAAAAGACCGCGATCTTCTAAAACAGCGCGATGACATCCGCCGCTTTGCCAGCGCCGCGAACGGTGACTTATGGGAGGAATACCGGGACATCCGCGACCGGCTTATAAAGACCGGTAAACATGAAAGGGAGCGGATGGTCACGGATCTGAAAAGCGATTACAAACCGCTCTGGAAGGGTCACTTTGAGCGCCGGAATAAAGCCTTCGAGGAATTTGAACAACAGCAGCGCGAGCCCTCCGCGCGTCTGGAGCAACTCAAGCGATCCCTGCCGCATCTGTGGAGCCGACTCGAGCCGACGCAGGATAAGACACGGGGCAAGCTGTCCGCCGTTTTTGAGAAGACCGTCACCAAGGAAACCCGGTTGACCGCGCTCACCGAGCATTACAAGGCCGAACATCAAAAACTCTATACGAAATACTCCGATGACAAGCGGGTTCTGTACAAGCTCTTGCGGAACGAGCATGAGCATGATCTGGAACAAGCGAAGAAAGCCTGGCAGGACAAACGGGGCGCGGTCAGGCTTGAAACAGACCGGCTTTGGCAGGACTACGGCAAGCAGGTCAAGGAGCGCAACCGGGAAAAGATATTCGAGCGGGAGAATTTGCAAAATTTTATCGACGAATATCACAGGGACTTCGGCAGTGCTCCGCCGTCCGGCGAAACCACGAGAACCAATCTGCAAGAGCGTATCGAAAAAGCCAGGGAACAGACACAGCATCATGGCGAAGGTGGTCAGGATAAACCGGCATCGCACGAAAAGCCGAAAACCGTGCTGCAGGAACGCATCGAGAAAGCCCGAACGCACCGGAAGGATGGCGGGCGTGATTACGAGCGTTGAATCAGAGACGGCTTGTGTTATTATTTATTTAAGTTAAAAATCCACAGCTCATCAAAAATATATGCGGGAGCATTCATCTTTTTCCTGACACGTCCCGGTTCAGGAGGAAGCTTTGCCGATAATATTTCTGATCAAGTATTTTTTCTATTGGCTCTTGGGCATTTCACGGAAAAAGCCTGAAGAAAAGAAGGATGACATTGTTGAAGCTGTGATGAAAGCCATCCCCCGAAGAGGACTCGAGGCGATTGAAGGTTATGAGCATGACATGAGAATAATTCTCAAAATGTGCTTGCATGCATTGGATGACGTTAAAATGATCCACTATGCATTTGATACACAAACCATGCTGTCCAGTATAAAACTCCCCGCCTATGGAAGCTATCATTATTATATACAAATCGGCATTGCAAACGCGAAGGTCCCCGTGACTGAACGCGATAAATTAAAAGAGCTTCAAGGCGCCTACAGGATGGCAATGATTTACCTCATCAATCTACAGGGCTATAACGAAACACCCCCGATTGGCTACGAAGAACATTCCAGAATTAAATACATTCAACCCCGACCTTCTGTCCCTCAGCCTATCGACGAAAAACCAAAAGAAGCGCCACCGCAAATCAGCGAGCTCCGGGAACAGGAAACAGACGATGAAAAATCCGGTTCGAATGATCCTGATAATGTCCCTTATGACCGCGATCAATACTGACCCATAGTCTGTTCCACTCTTTAAACCACTTTCTTCACAGGATCATGACAGGCTTCCGGTTCACCGCCGAAGCAGGCTTTTATCCGCCATCCTTCCGGAGCCGTGTCGGTTTTCCTCAAGCTTTGATCTTTTATAGCCGTGCGCGCCGCCCGTTCAATGGCCTGCCCGCGCCAGCCGACGCTTTGGCGTCGGCCCGTGTTGGCCATGAGCGTGCGGCTTTTACGCACGGCAGCTTTTTCCCCATGTTGAGGAAAACCAGGCGACGGTGGCTCCGGACGAAGCAGGCGGTATCAACGGCCCCCTTTGTTTTGAGAGCTGTCATATGTAAACTATTTCCTGTCCGGTATCTCCGGGCGGGGATCATCATAATGCCGACAGACCCGCCAGACTGGCAGAAAAGAAATCAGGACATTCTGAAAGACGCCTTTCGCAAGGCCCAGGAGGAGCAGCGCGGTAGAACTGCTGAAAGAAATGTTGCGAACCGCGTCTCCGAAACAATCAAAAACCATAAAAACAATCAGGACTTCACCCCGAAAGGAAATCTACGCCGGTCGGTAGACAGGACTTACAGCTACAATAAAGTTACCGTCGAAAGAGCCAAGTCGAATGAAGAAATAAGGAAAGCCCAGGCCGCCGCAGAAAACGCTAAAAAACAGGCTGCCGCCAAACCGGCACCGGCAAAGGATTTCAGCAAGGCAGCCGGGCAGCAGAAAGCGAACCAGCAACAGGCAAGCGCCGCCAGCCATAAAATGTACGACGCGATAGCCAAGGCCAAGGCAGAAATTACGGGCAAACAGTCTCAGGTTATGGTAAAATCGGATTTTAACAGGGCCTCCGGTGGCCGGGAAGGAAGGTAATCATTTTTGCCTCGCTGTACAAATTTCTGAACAAAAACTACTATCACAAAAAATCGCCGCGTGCCTTTGCCTGCCCGGACGGCATCACTCGCGTTGTCACGCTTGAAAACTGGTACTGGCATACGCTCGACTGGCTGTGCGATCAAAAAGGCGAAAACCTTCAGGATATAATCTCTCTCATTCATCACGGCGCTATGGAGTACGATCCCGACCCCGAGGGTGAATTCAAAGCCGGCCTTGCCTATTATATTCACCGTGGCGCGATGTTCCACATCTCTCAGGATGACGAACTTGCCAATGACGACTGGTACTATCCCGCGTTTGGACTGAAATGTCAGTTCATGCTGACCGGGAATTTTAACAAATCCGCAACATCTGGCATGCCCGATCCGGAGCACCGCGCTGCTTTAAAGCCGGACTTCAACGAGGCCGCATACAAATATCCAAAACGGAAGATCGCCGTTAAAAGCCAACGAACGTTTTTCTCGCCGCTGGAAGTATAATGCGCCCTGCCCTTTCCACGCTGGAATTGTGGTCCGGATTTCTATTTCCGCTATTGCAATTGATTTTTTCTTTTAATTGAAGAAGCACTCTTTTGTGGCAAAAACTTTGGACGTAAATTGAAGCAATAGCGGTATTAGAAGTCCTGATATTCAGACTCGAGAATCAAGCGTCTACCAGATCAAGACGTTTCTCTATACGTTCCAGACGTACCTCTACGCGGTCTATTCGGTTGTGAATAACACCAATGCCCTGCTCTATGGCGCTGGTTCGAACTTTAAGATCGTGAATATCTTCCCTCATAGCATCCTGCCCTTTACGCAAGTGCT
>CAYSGL010000077.1:0-7055 GCA_964430725.1 uncultured Pseudobdellovibrionaceae bacterium | reverse complement strand
TGTTGCAGTGTGCGCGGTTCTCCTGTTTTCGCATCATAAAAAACATTGCGGTTTGCGCGCGCAGCGGCGGGCATAATATCGGCGGCAATCGTATTAGGGTTATGCTTTAGCTCTTTCAGAAAACCCGATGCGCCCGACGCGCCGAGAAAATGGGCGAAATAAAGTTCGGTCGCGCCAATGTCGCCGCCGACTGTACGCTCTAGAAAGGCTTTGTTTTCGGCGGCAAATTCGGCAGCCATGTACGAGGCAAGCTCGGGATCGTTGCGCAGGGCGAGGATTTCGTTGCGCGTTGCGCGGTCGCCGACGCGTAATTTTGAATCGATTGCGTCGGCATATTTATCCAGCCCGTATTTATCGCCATGGCGGTTGACCATGTCGAGCCATGTACGCTCAATAAACTGGTACAGGCCGGATGCAGAGCTGGTTCTGGCTTTGGCGGTCGGGTTGAAGCTGCTCTCGGCCTTGGCCTGATTAACCAGATAGGCAAAATCGACCCCCGTTTTTCGGCTGGCTTTGTCGATTGAGGCAAGAATCACTTGCGGCGCCCCTTTTGCCGAGGGGATATTATTATTTTTCAGTATGTTAGCCGTTGTCTGCATTGTTCCAATCCTGAAAGTCAGGTCTTTCCTTTCAAACGCCGTGCCAGTTTTTGGTCATTGGCCGTTAACCATTCCGGCTTTATACTTTTCCAAGGAAAACAAAGGATACTTCAATGACTTATACCCCGCCCGTGCAAGACATGCTGTTTGTTATGGAGCAGGTGACTGGTTTGGAACACCTGCCCGAACATCCTGACCTCGGCAAGCTGGATGCCGAAATGGTGGCCAGCGTACTGGAACCGGCGGCGAAACTGGCGGCGGAGGTGTTGGCGCCGCTGAACCGGATAGGCGACCAAAAGGGTGCGACGTGGAACGATGGGGCGGTTACGACCGCGCCGGGATGGATCGATGCGTATCGAGCCTATCGCGATGGCGGCTGGAATGCGGTGCCGTTTTCACCCGATCACGGGGGGCAGGGGTTGCCGTGGCTGGTCGCCTTTGCAGTACAAGAGATGTGGCAGGGAGCCAACATGTCGTTTGGTTTGTGCCCCTTGCTGAATCAGGGGGCGGTCGAGGCGATTGAAGCACATGGCTCTGATGCGCAAAAAGACTATTACCTTGAAAAGCTGATCAGTGGGGAATGGACCGGGACGATGAACCTGACCGAACCACAGGCGGGATCGGACCTTGCGGCTGTACGTTCGCGAGCCGAACGCAATGATGACGGTACCTATAAGATTTTCGGACAGAAGATTTTCATTACATACGGCGAGCATGATCTTGCCGAGAATATCATTCACCTCGTACTGGCGCGCCTGCCCGATGCGCCGGAAGGGGTGAAAGGGATTTCACTTTTTATCGTGCCGAAATTTTTGGAAGACGGTTCGCGCAACGATGTGCGATGCACCGGCATCGAACACAAACTTGGTATTCATGCATCCCCCACCTGTACGATGCAATTCGGGGATGAGGGAGGCGCCGTCGGCTATCTGGTCGGCAAGGAGCACGAAGGTATCAAATATATGTTCACCATGATGAACAACGCCCGCCTGTCTGTTGGCTTGCAGGGCGTGGCGATTGCCGACGCGTCGTACCAACATGCGCTGTCCTATGCGAAAGAGCGCGTGCAGGGCCGCACCGAGATTGTTCACCATAATGATGTGAAGCGCATGTTGCTGACCATGGCATCACAGATTGAAGCGGGGCGGGCGCTGACTTATGAAGCGGCGTTATCGCTTGATCTGGCGCGCGGCGGTGATGCGGGCGCGCAGGCAAAGGTTGATTTCCTGACGCCCATCGTGAAGGCGTGGTGCACCGATATGGCCTGTCATGTCACGTCACTGGGCGTGCAGGTTTATGGGGGGATGGGCTTTATCGAAGAAACGGGCGCCGCGCAGTTTTATCGCGATGTTCGCATCTTGCCGATCTATGAAGGCACGAATGGCATTCAGGCGGCCGATTTATGTTTCCGAAAAATAGCCCGCGACGGCGGTGCGGCCGCGATGCGATGGATTGAACAATGCCGTGCAGATGTTACCGGCTTGTCCGGGGACGCAGGTGATGATCTGGCATATACGGCGCAAACGCTGGAAGAAGGGTTGCAGGCGTTGGAACAGATTGTCCGGTGGATTGTGGAGGGGGCGGCAAACTCTCCTGATCGGGTTTCTGCGGTGTCGCACGCAGCGCTCCAGGCTTTCGGAATTATATCGGCGGGCGTCATGCTGGCGCGCGGCGCGGGGGCGGCGCAAGACGGATTGGCCACGGGGCAGGGCGACACGGATTTTTATCAGGCCAAAATACGGCATGCCCGCTTTTATGCGGATCATATTCTGCCTCAGGGATTAGCCTGTGCGCGAACGGTTTTGAAAGGCGCGGACAGCGTGACGACTGCGCGCCTTTAGTAGTTTTCCCTGCGGGCCGGGAAACGATCTTCACAGGAAACCATGGCGTTTACGCGCAAGCGCAAAATATATTCGGTGCGTAAATAAGGGTAGCTTGTGAAATCACGGGCGACGCGGTTGCCAACGCATTGGCAATATTGCTCATTGTTGGTTTCCAGACGGCGGAAGGTTTCGGAGAACACCATACAGTCATTGTAGACCGAACCAGCGATAAGCGGCCCGTTGCCGCATTGCGCCGTTTCGCCGCCGGTGCGGTATAAATCGGTCAGGATGTCGGCTTGCAGCGCCATCGGTCCCTGTTTTTCGCGTTCCTGCAGAAAAGCGCCGGCAATACAGGCGCAATTGAAGTACAGGCTTTGGTACAGGTGGTCCATACACAGGCCGTGGACATACTGTGCCTCTTCTTCCATTTCTTCCTTGGTCATAACCCCATCGTCAAGGGTGAAGTATATGCTATCTTTGACGATAGCGCTCTCATCCGGCTGCGCGTATACAGCCGTCGCGATCAAGAGGAGAAAAAGAAAGGGGAGGGCAAAACGCATCATTCATTCTAGCATACTGAAATGACAGACAAAAAAAAGCGGCCATCTGGCCGCTTTTGCACATTAAGTGACTTTTTAGGCCGCCTTTTGCGTTTCCTTGCCCTTAATTTTTTCCCACAGCCCTTTGAAAGCGCCGTTTTGCGGTGCCTGAGGCTTTGGGGGCGCTGATTTTTGGGCGGGGCGCGCGGCACCGTTCTGGGCGTTCTGGTTCTGGCCCTGCATGCGTTTCATCCGTTCCGCCAGATATTGCTGGCGGCGCGCCTGCTCGCGCTCCTCGCGGGCCTGAAGCTCGGCTTTCAGTTCTTCGGCCTGCTTTTGGCTGTATTGGCTGGTCAGCAAGACCTGTTGTGACTGGCGTTGCCACTGATCGCGCTGGGCTTTGGTGTCTTCCAGCTGTTCTTTGAGCATTTCGATTTGGTCTTCGAGGGTCTTGATCCGCATCTTCAACCGTTCGGTTTCGATCAGATCGGCGGCTTTCTGGATTTCCGCCTGAACCGTGGTATTGGCGGTTTTAGCGGTCGTGTCCTGAGGCTTTAAGCCGAAAACACGGTCAAGTTCCGAAGCATCAATGACGCGGCGGCCATTATTGTCGACTTCAAACGATAATTTGCCGGCATTCATTGCCCTCTGGATGGTCGATTTCGAACGTCCTGTCAGTTCAGCTGCTCGTTGCGCGCCTACTTTGGCCATGGTGAAAGCCTCCTACACACAGATTATTTTCAATATTACTTATCCATACGCTTGTTCAGCAGATAGGTCAATCTTTGCCATTGGGCGGCCGAGAAAAGATGTGCATAAATGAACGGCAACCAGCCCTTCTTGCGCCAGTCAAGGAAGGTGGCATCGTCCAGCTCGCTTAGTTTTTTCTCGTCAATGATGCGGAAGCCGGAAAAGCTGATTTTCTGGCCCCCGGGCACGTTAATTTCAGCGGCGCGCTCGACCAGAAGCCCCGAGGAGGACAAGGCTTGCGAGAAGGCCAGGGTCGCCTGTGCCGCTGCATGATATGATTTACAGAATTCCAGGGCGTTCTGGGAGAGTTCCGTCGGCTTGCCATCCTCGGTGAAAAAGCGCTGTTTTCCGCCTTCTTCGACCACGGCCTCGTTCATATCGACGCATAAGGAAAGCTGGTCGCTTCCGGGAATTTCCGAGAAAATAAACGGATAGCGGCGGATATAGGCTGGCACATAGGCCTGTTCCACCCATTTGCCGTTGGTATCGACAAACAAATTCTCATTATCCCGCAGGCCGAGAATAGCCACGGGCGTGGCGTTTTCATCGGGGGAAAAGGCGATAGGGTAGGCATGGCATATCTGGGGCAGTTCGATCAGATTGACGGGAACGGCGTTTACCCCGGCGGTATATTGCAGGCCAAAATTATCTTTCAGGGCCAGTTTCGTATGAAGCTTGGCATCCAGCGGTAAGGGCTTGTGATAGAACAGGGGCAAGGAGCCACGAGCCGGATTGGGGTTGTCTTGCGGGGATGCTGCGTTCGCCATAAATAAAGACCTTTCATAAGAGAAGACGAGCTTCACTAAAACAGATAAAAAAACCTTGTGCAAGCGTGACGAACGTCCCATAAAGGGCGGAAAATAAGGAAAAAAGAAGAGGCATACATGCGTATTGCGGTTGTAGGTACAGGATATGTCGGTCTGGTCTCCGGGGCATGCTTTGCGGAATTCGGCACAGAAGTCGTTTGTGTCGATACGGATGCAGACAAGATCGCCCGCCTGAAAGACGGAGACATCCCCATTTATGAGCCGGGGCTGGAAGAGCTGGGGGCCAAGCAGGTCGAGGCGGGGCGGCTGTCTTTTACAACCGAACTGGCCGAAGCGATGGACGGAGCGAAAGCGGTTTTTATTGCTGTCGGCACACCAACGTCCCGGCGCGGCGACGGGTCGGCAGACATGACCTATGTTTACAATGCCGCGCGCGATATCGCCAGAAACATAAAGAATTATGTCGTTATCGTCGATAAATCCACGGTGCCGGTCGGGACAGCCCGTAACGTTCGGCGCGTCATTGCCGAAACCAACCCGGATGCCGATTTTGATGTTTGCTCCAATCCGGAGTTTCTGCGCGAGGGGGCCGCGATTAACGATTTTATGCGACCCGATCGCGTGGTGATCGGCGTTGAAACGGAGCGGGCCGAGGCGGTTATGCGCGCTCTGTACAGGCCGCTTTACCTGAACGAGACGCCGATGGTGGTTACGTCGCTCGAGTCGGCAGAAATTATCAAATATGCGGCCAACGCGTTTCTGGCGACCAAAATTACCTTTATTAATGAGGTGGCCAATTTGTGCGAAAAAGCCGGGGCCGACGTACAGCATGTCGCCAAGGGTTTGGGGCTGGATAATCGCATTGGCTCGAAGTTTTTACATGCCGGTCCGGGCTATGGCGGTTCGTGTTTTCCCAAAGATACGCGTGCCTTTGTTCAGATCGGAAAGGAGTATGACGCGCCGCAACGGATTGTTGAAACTGTTGCCCAGATCAATACTGATCGCCAGTTCGCCATGGCCAAAAAAGTCATAGCTGCGCTGGACGGCGATGTGCGCGGCAAGAAAATAGGTGTTCTTGGTATTGCCTTTAAACCCAAAACGGATGATATCCGTGAAGCGCCGGCGCTTGCCATTATACCGGTTTTACAGGATGCCGGCGCGATTATCGCCGCGCATGATCCCGAAGCAATGCAAAATGCCAAGGGCGTTGTGCGCGATGTTTCATGGAAGGATGATCCCTATGATGTTGCCCGTGATGCGGACGCTTTGGTCATTGTGACGGAATGGAATGAATATCGCGCCCTGCACCTGCAAAAACTGGCGGACATCATGGGACAAAAATGTGTGATTGATCTGCGCAATATATATAAGCCTGCCGATATGCAGGCGCATGGTTTTCATTATGTTTCGATCGGCCGACCCGAGATGACCGCCGATGAGAAAACCGCATTGAAGAAAGTATCCTAACCAATGAACAATCATTTAAAAGCGCTGGAGGCGCAGTCGATTTATATTATCCGCGAGGCATACGCCAAGGTTGATCCGCTGGCGATGCTTTGGTCGATCGGCAAGGATTCGACCGCTATGTTGTGGCTGGTCAGAAAAGCGTTTTTCGGGCGCGTACCTTTTCCGCTGGCGCTGCTTGATACGAACATGGAGATGGACGAGGTTTATGCGTTTCGCGATCGACTGGCGAAGGAATGGAATCTGGATGTCATCAGTCATCCATGCCCGCCGGAAGAAGATATGGACAAGACTTTGCCGCCTGCCACACGTGCGGCCATGCGCAAAACCGAAGGGCTGAAAACCCTGTTGAAAGAAAAACAGTTCAAGGGAATTTTGTGCGGTATCCGGCGCGACGAGCAGGGGTTGCGGGCGAAGGAGCGTGTCTTCTCGCCGCGTTCGCTTGACGGATCATGGGACTTTAAAGACCAGCCAGCCGAATTCTGGGATCAATATAAAACCGATATCCCCGATGGATGCCATCTGCGTATCCATCCGATCCTGCAATGGACGGAGTTGGATATCTGGGAATACACAAAGGCGCAAAATATTCCGGTATGCGAACTGTACTACGCGCGGAACGGCAAGCGTTATCGTTCTCTGGGTGAAAAAAATATCACATTTCCGGTCGAGAGTACCGCATCGACCATTGATGAGATTATCGAAGAATTAAAGGTAACGCGCGTATCCGAGCGTGCGGGACGTTCGATGGATAAGGAAACGGAAGACAGCTTTGAGCGCCTGCGCAGCCAAGGCTATATGTAAGATGAGCGTCGAGATCAGACAGCTCGACGATTCGATGCTGGCGGATTACAAGGCAATCCGGCTTGAAGCCCTGCGTCATGCACCCGACGCTTTTTCGAGCGACGAAGAGGTAGAGGCCGCGCAGGATGATGAGTATCACCGGATGCGATTACAGGCGGGCGCGATATATGGCGCGTATGACGGGGGTAAAATCGTTGGCATGATCGGCGTTATTTTTTATACGTCGCGCAAAATGCGGCATCGCGCCGCGATCTGGGGTGTTTATGTCTCTCCGCAAGCCCGAGGGCATGGTGTCGGCGGCGCGTTGAT
>CAYSGL010000076.1:0-7126 GCA_964430725.1 uncultured Pseudobdellovibrionaceae bacterium | reverse complement strand
GAAAAAGCCGCCAACCAGATTCTAACCTGCTGCGAGCGGATGATGCCTTTCTTGAAGGATTGTCCCGATCCCGCAAAGACAGAATTGCAGAAATATATCAATTTGATATTTTCCGCAGGCAATTTTCAGGATCTGGTGTCACAGCATATCAATGAGGTTCGAAAAATTGTGCAAGATCAAGGGGAAGACGCGATTGATATTAGGGCAATTATGTCCTCTAATGCGTCTGATGACGCATTCAGCCATCAGGCAAGGGCGCGACTTCGGGAGAAGCAGGTCAGATCTGACGCGCATTTGCTGAACGGCCCGCCGACGGACGTGGACTAAATTTTTTTGGGGGGGCTGAAGTAGCGAAGAGTTAACAGCTGGTGTGTTCGGGCCAGTACTTTAGCCCTTGAGAAGCGGTCGTGTTTCAGTTTTTGCATCCGGAATGGTGGTGGCACAAATCTTGCCGCCCTGCGGTCGCGCTTTCCTTTTCGGAGGTCGCCAAAGTAACTCTCGGCATTCCACATCACCAGATAATTTGTAGCTGGCGAGCTTGCTGACGAGGCGTTAAACGGCTCTTTCTCTTATTCATAATTCCGCCATGGCCTCAGGATTTTTATTTAAAATCGTGCCCATATCTTATGGCTGAATGCTCCATGTAGATTATCCCGCCTGACGTTTGAGCAGGACATTTTTGATTTTACTTTCCAGTGTTTCCGCATTGAACGGCTTGACAATATAATTGTCGACGCCTGCCTTGACCGCCTCAGCGACGTTTTCCGGCCTTGCTTCTGCTGTAATCATAATAAAAGGGGCATGCTTGTGTCCATATGTTGCGTCTGTTCGTACATACTGGAGTAGTTCCAGCCCCGTCATGGGCATCATGTTCCAGTCTGATAGGATCAAATCATATTTTTTCTGTGTCAGGCGGCGTAGCGCGTCCTGTCCGTCATAGGCCTCATCGACATTGTTGAGGTTCAATTGTGCAAGAAGGTTACGGATAATACGTAACATCGTTTTGTGATCGTCAACGATGAGTACATTCATATTTGTGTTGATGCCAGCCATGGCTTTGTCGGTCCTTCCGTAGGTTGCTGGTGGTAAATGGCGCGTGGCCTGTGAGACTCGGAAGCCTTGTCTTATTATATCTTCTTTTATTCTGCAAATACAATCTAATCTGTTTGTTTAAGGGGATGGTCCGCAACGTACTATTAGATAAACGTGATTTCCCCATGGCGTCCGGTTGTGAGCGAGGGGGGCACCCCGCGCTATTCTGGATAGCATCAGGAATTGCGCCTGCGACCAGCCGCCTCTGTTGCTTCGCGAATAAGGCGCTGGGCGGCCGCTGTGGATTCGGGCGTAATCTGATCGCCCGACAACATGCGTGATATTTCGTCAATACGTTCCGCATCATTGAGAGTTCGAACATGGGAAGTGGTTGTGACGCCATCGGTTTTCTTGCTGACGTGCAGATGTTGCTCTCCGCGTGCGGCAACCTGAGGGCTATGGGTAATGACCAGAACCTGGGTTTGATCGGCAAGTTGCGCAAGGCGTTCGCCGACTGCCGCCGCTGCCGCGCCGCCGATGCCGGTATCGACTTCGTCGAAAACCAGCGTTTCGGTTGTTTGAACCTGTTGTACGACCACTTTAAGCGCCAGCATAAGGCGGGCCATTTCCCCGCCGGACGCCGTTTCCGCGATCGGACTGAGAGGTTGCCCGGGGTTCATGCGGGCCATAAAGGTGACCTGGTTTAAACCACGCTCCGTCCAGGGCATATTCTGATTTTCCTCGACGTTGACCTGAAACTCTGCCTTTTCAAGTTTTAAAGGAGGGAGTTCTGCCGTCACCGCTTCGCTCAGTGCTTTCCCTGCGACGGTTCTTTTCTCTGTCAGTACGCGTGCATGTTCGCGGTAGGCGTGTTTGGCATCGGCAAGTTTTTGTTCTAGTTCGCCGAGTTTCTCCCGCCCTTTGCGTAAACGAGCGAGTTTTTCACTCATATCATTATAAAAATCTTCCAACTCCTCGAAGGGGATTTTTCTATCCGTGGAAATCTTGTTCAGTGTGTTTAATATCTCTGTATATTGTTGCAGCGGTCCCGTATCGATCTCGTATTCCGGCGACAGAACGCCGATTTCCTTGACGGCTTCGCGGGCATGATCGAGAGAGGCGCTTAAGTGATGCGATAGTTTGGCAATTTTTTCTGTATCCATATATTGCTGCCGAGCCAGTGTCTGGTTTGCGCCGGACAGGGCGACAACAATACCGCTGGCGGCAATTAAGCGCCCCAGAATAGATTGTAGAATTTCGGATGTTTCTTTGGCGCGCCGCAATTCGGCATGCTCCTTTTGAACATAATCGATAAAGCCATCTTTCATGCCCATTTTGTCGAAGACGGAGACGATGCCTTCTATGTCGCGCGCTTTTGCTTTATGGCGCGCGAGAAAGATTTTTTCTTCTTCCAGTTCTTTTTCATACTGTTTGACGCCCTTTAAGGCGTTCGCGACATTGGAAAAAACATCTGGGGGGAAGCCACCTGATGCATCGAGCAGCGATAACTGGTTATCGGGTTCCATCAGGCTCTGATTGGCGAACTGGCCGTGGATTTCTACCAGAAACGTGCCAATTTCTTTAAGCGCGTCCAGAGCGACGGGTTTGTCATTTATGCGGATATCATCTCCGCTACCTTGCCGGATAACGCGACGTATCTGAAATTCCCGCGCCTGATCGTCGGTTATGTTGTGCTCTTTTAAGACGCTCCAGACGGGGTGGGCAGGGCGAGGGGCGAAAAGGGCCTGAATAGTTGCTTCACTGGCCCCATGACGAATTGAATCAGGATCTGACTCTTCACCCAGAATCAGGCCCATCGCGTCGAGCAGGATAGATTTTCCCGCCCCTGTCTCGCCGGTCAAAATGGTTAGGCCGGCGCGCCAGTCTAAATCGAGATGATCGATAATGACGAATTGGCTGATACTGAGTTTCTGAAGCATATTGCGGAGGTTCCAATAGGGCAGGTCGGCTTGTTCTGGAAAAGCCTGTTCCAAGATAAAGGGCAAACGCCCCGTGCGTCAAGCGGCAGTGATGCGTAAAGACAATTATTCCGCTGTTCCGCCGCCCAGCGCCTTGTACAAATTAACAAGATTAACAAGGCGTTGGCGTTCGGTTTCGATTTTGCCTTGTTCGGCGGTATAAAGCGAACGCTGGGCATCAAGGACCGCAAGGTAATTGTCGATGCCTTGTTTGTATCGGGCATCGGAAATATCAAAGGCGGCTTGCGTGGCCTCTACAAGGCGGGTTTGCGCGTTCAGCTGTTGTGTCAGCGTATTGCGGGCGGCCAATTCATCGGCGACCTCTCTGAACGCGTTTTCGATCGTGCGCTCATAGGTGACGACGGCAATATTTTTACGTATTTCCGCAAGGTCGAGGGTCGCTTTATTTCGCCCCGCCTCAAAAAGCGGCAGGGTAATTCTCGGAACAAAGCTCCAGGCGCTTGCTCCCCCGCTCGAAAACAGGCCGCCGAGTTCATCGCTGGCAAAGCCAAATGCGCCTGTCAACGAGATGCGCGGGAAAAAGGCCGCACGTGCCGCGCCGATATTCGCGTTCTCTCTTTGCAAGCCATGTTCGGCTTGACGGACATCGGGCCTTAACAACAGAACGGTGGAGGGAAGATTGGTTGGCAGCGTGTCGAGCAAAGCGGCCTGCTCAAGGCTTTCTTCTGGCAAAGTGGTGCTGTTCGCAGGCGTTCCCATGAGTAAAAACAGGGCATTCCGGCTTTGTGCGGCCCGGCGTTGATAGATGGCCAGATTTGCACGGGCTGTTTCGACGGATGTCTGGACCTGCGCCAGATCCAGAGCCGAAGCGATGCCGATTTCCGCCCGTTTTTCGATCAGCGTGGCGGTTTCCTCTTGGGCTTTCAGCGTATCCTGAGTCAGTTGCAATATTTGTTGATCGGCCAGCATTTGCAGGTAGGCGTTGGCGGTTTCCGCTATCAGCGAAATTTGTACGGCATTACGGGCTTCCTGCGTGGCCAGATAATCTTGCAGGGCCGCTTCATTCAGGCTGCGAATACGTCCGAAGACATCCAGCTCGAAAGATGTCACGCCGACATTCGCCTGATAGATATCGGTCCGATTATCTTGTCCCGGAGCGGTCAGGTCATCGGGGGTGCGCTGTATTGTCGCATCGCCGTTCGCAGAGATCGTGGGGAGTAAGTCTGCCTGCTGAATGCGATAGCTTGCGCGCGCGGCCTCTATATTCAGGGCGGCGATACGCAGGTCACGATTATTATCAAGGGCGGTCTGTATGACTGTTTGCAAGCCTTGTGAGGCGAAGAAATCTCGCCAGCCGATGGTCGAAATGGTCTTTTGCGCGTCCGCTGGAAGCTCCGAGAGAGTCTCTTGCGACCATGTCGGTGAAACAGGCATCGCAGGACGCTCGTAAGACGGGGCCATGGTGCACCCTGTTAGTAATGTGCCCGCCATGAGAAAGGTAAAGAAGGGGGTACGCATTAAAAAACCTCGTCATCGTTTTGAGATGTCTGTGTAACGGATTTGTCCTGTTTTCTGCCTGTAAACAGCTTCTCTACCCCGACATAAAACATCGGCACAAAGAACAGGGCCAAAAAGGTTGACGCCAGCATACCACCCACAACGGCAATACCAATGGCGTTCATTGCGGCAGAACCGGCGCCGGTTGCAATAGCCAGCGGGGTCACGCCCAATATAAAGGCAAGGGACGTCATCACGATCGGGCGGAAGCGCTGGCGCGCGGCGGTTGTTGCGGCGTCGTATAACGGCATACCTTGCTGGTGCAATGTTTTGGCAAACTCGACAATTAAAATGGCATTACGGGCGGCAAGACCGACCGTGGTCAGCAAAGCCACCTGAAAGTACACATCGTTTGCCATGCCGGTAATCGTGCTGGCAAAGGCTGCGCCCAAGATCCCAAGGGGAACGACAAGCATCACCGCAAGCGGAACGGACCAGCTCTCATACAAAGCGGCAAGGCACAAAAAGACGATAATGATCGATAATGTATAGAGAAGAGGGGCCTGCGATCCGCTTAAGCGTTCTTCATATGACAGGCCGGACCATTCCAGAGCGATGCCGGTGGGCAGCTGGCTTGCCATTTTCTCAATTTCCTTCATCGCAACACCGGAGCTCACACCTGGCGCAGGAGAGCCTTGTATGTTGACGGAAGGCTGGCCGCTGAAACGCTCCAGCTTGGGCGAGCCGAACGTCCAGCGGGTCGTGGCAAAGCTTGAGAAGGGGATCATCTCGCCTTGAGCATTGCGCACATACCACTTGTTGATATCTTCGGGCATCATACGATAAGGGGCGTCCGCCTGAATATAGACACGCTTGATCCGGCCTTCATCGAGGAAGTCGTTCACGTAGTTAGAGCCCCAGGCGATCTGCAACGTATTATTAATCTCCGCGATATTGATGCCGAGTGCGGAAGCTTTTTCTGTGTCTACGTCGATCTTGTATTGCGGAACATCATCCAGGCCATTGGGACGCACACCAGCCAGCAAGGGGTTTTGAGCCGCCATGCCCAGCATCTGGTTACGGGCATCCATTAAGGCTTTATGCCCCAGTCCGGCCCTGTCGACCAGTTGGAAATCAAAGCCCGACGCGTTGCCGAGTTCCTGAATCGGGGGCGGGAAGAAGGCAAAAGCCATGGCATCTTTGATCTGCATAAAAGCGCCCATAGAGCGGCCGGCAATGGCAAAGACGCTTTGATCTTTTCCTTTGCGCTCTTCCCAGTCTTTCAGGCCGACAAACCCCATCCCTGCATTCTGCGCGCTGCCGGCAAAGGAAAAGCCGATCACGGTAAACAGGTCCTCTACATTATCCTGTTCGGCGTTGAGAATGTATTCTTCAACCTGTTTTATGCTTTCCAGCGTGCGTTCCGCCGTTGCGCCTGCCGGTGTCATCACCATAACGAACATCATGCCCTGATCTTCATCAGGCAGGAAGGCCGTTGGAAGACGGAACAACAGGAACGCCATACCGAGCACAAGCAAGCCGTATATAAGCGTAAAGCGAATAATCCGGTGCGTGACGAAATCAGAGGCTTTCTGAAAGCTATCGCGCGTTCTGTTGAAATTGCGATTAAACCATCCAAAGAATCCTGTATTGGACCGGCGATGTCCCTTTTCGCTTTTCTTCAGCAAGGTTGCGCACAGTGAGGGGGAGAGGATAAGGGCGACCAAAACAGACAAGCCCATGGTCGCGATAATGGTGATCGAGAATTGCTTGTAAATTTCCCCGGCCGATCCGCCAAAGAAGGCCATTGGTGCCAGAACTGCCGCCAAAATCACGGAAATCCCGATCAACGCTCCTGATATCTGCCCCATTGATTTGCGGGTTGCTTCTCTGGGATCAAGCCCTTCCTCGTTCATAATGCGCTCGACGTTTTCCACGACGACGATTGCATCATCAACCAGCAAACCGATTGACAGGACCATCGCGAACATCGTCAGCATGTTCACGGAAAAACCGAACGCGGCCAGAATTGCCAATGTACCCAGAAGCACGACGGGAATTGCGACGAACGGGACCAGCGTTGCGCGGATATTTTGCAAGAAGATCAGCATCACAAAGAAGACAAGAACGATGGCTTCGATGATTGTTTGTACAACGCTCTTGATCGAAACCTTGACGAACGGTGTTGTATCGTAGGGGTATACCACCTTGATATCCGATGGCATGATCTTTTTGAGTTCGTTGATTTTTTGTTTGACGGCATCGGCGGTATCAAGCGCGTTGGCCCCCGATGACATGCTGACGGCAATACCGGAGGCGGGCAGACCTTTATAGCGCACCCGCATGTCATACCCTTGTGCGCCCAATTCGACGCGTGCAACGTCCTTCAGGCGTACCTGTGATCCATCGGTGTTGACGCGCAGGATAATATTATTGAAATCTTCCACTGTTTGCAGGCGGGATTGGGCCGTGATCGTGGCGTTCAGCTGCTGTCCTTTAACCGCTGGCAAGCCGCCAATCTGCCCTGCTGTGATGTCGGCATTCTGGACCTCAACCGCCTGCCGCACATCCATTGCCGTCATGTTGTAGCTGACCAGTTTGTCCGGATCGAGCCAAATTCGCATGGCGTGCTGATCCCCGAAAACGATGACATTTCC
>CAYSGL010000075.1:0-7231 GCA_964430725.1 uncultured Pseudobdellovibrionaceae bacterium | reverse complement strand
CCGACCAAGCGCCGACCTGACCCCCTGTTTTTCAGATTCATGATAACGGCGCGTGCAACCGCCGTTCCGTCAATGCCTTTGTGGTCGTAGAAATTCTGATCTTCGGCAGATAGGAAAGCATGTTTCAGACGGTCGGGAATGGCGTGAATAGGCATGAAGATGCGCTTTTCCTGTGCATATTCGGCCATCAGGTGCCCGTCGCCCGCATAAATGCGCGTGATGATCGGCGGTTCATAATTTTTCAACTGAGAATAGTCGGGCAGGTCTTGCGCATAATAATTGATGACGAAAGCGATTGCCACTACGCCGCCGATGGCACCGAGAAAGCCGAGGGAGACGAGCCATAAAAAAGCGTAACCGAGCCAGCGCATAAGCCACTTTATGGCACAGGAATGAGGCGCGTTAAAGGCGAAAAATATATCGTTTGTGCCGGTTAACCCACTAATCCGGCATGTTTGCTAATCGGCCCGTCGGCGCGGCCATGGATAAATTGATCAACGTACGGATTGCCGCTGTTATCGAGCGTTTCAATCGGCCCGCACCAGATGATTTTTCCTTCATAGATCATCGCGACATAATCGGCAATTTTGCGCACCGAGGCCATATCATGCGTGATGGATATCGCGGTGGCACCCAGTTCCTTGACGTTCTTGACGATCAGATCGTTGATGACGTCGGCCATGATCGGGTCAAGACCCGTGGTCGGTTCGTCGAAGAAAATAATGTCGGGGCTGGTGGCGATGGCGCGCGCCAGTCCGACGCGTTTTTGCATGCCGCCGGATAATTCGGCAGGCAAAAGGTCGGCGGCCTGTTCGCCTAAGCCCACCTGTTTCAGTTTTTGGATAGCAATGGCGCGCGCTTTTTCCTTGTTCATTTTTTGCGCATGAATCAGGCCGAAGGCGACATTTTCCCATACCGGCAGAGAATCGAACAAGGCGCCTCCTTGAAACAGCATGCCGATTTTTTGCATCATCTGGCCGCGTTCGGATGCAGACAGGTTGGTGATTTCCTTGCCATCGATTTTGATAGATCCGGAATCCGGCTTGATGATGCCGAGAATGGATTTGATCGTCACCGACTTCCCCGTTCCCGAGCCGCCGATAATGACCAGCGATTTTCCCGCCGGAACGGATAGGTCGATCCCGCGCAGAATATGCTTGCTACCGAACGATTTGTACACGTCGGTCATTTGTATTTTGGGTGTTTCTTCGCTCATGAGAAAAAGACTTTCGTAAGGGCAAAGTTGAATATCAGAATCAGGATCGATGCCGACACAACGGCGTAGGTTGTTGCCTGGCCGACGCCTTGCGCGCCGCGTCCTGAATTATAACCGTGATAACAGCCCATCAGGGTTACCAGCAGGCCGAAGACACCGGCCTTGACCAGACCGGATATCACGTCGATCGATTCCAGCACGTCCCATGTCTGGGTCAGGTAGGAGCCGGTTGAAAATCCAAGCGTGTAGATACTGACCACATAGCCGCCGAACACGCCGATCACATCGCCGATCAGCACCAGAACCGGCAACATCAGCGTGCCGGCAATCAGGCGCGGTGCAATTAAATATTTGAACGGATCAACTGACAGGGTTGTCAGTGCGTCAATCTGTTCGGTGACGCGCATCGTGCCGATTTCGGCGGCAATGGCCGCGCCGACGCGCCCTGCGACCATCAAACCGGCCAGAACCGGCGCCAGTTCGCGCGTAATGGACAGGACGACCACGCCGGCAATGGCGCCTTCGGCGTTAAAGCGGGTAAAACCGGTATAGCTTTGTAGCGCCAGAACCATGCCGGTAAACAGCGCCGTCATGCCGACGACCGGCAGGGAATAATACCCGATATCAATGATTTGCCGTGCGATCAGGCGCGGATAGAAAGGCGGCGCAAAACAATGGGCGATAGACTGCGCCGCAAAAATAGACAGCGTGCCGACGGTTTGGAAAAACCGCATGATTGAATGACCAACTGTTTCGCACAGGTCAAGAAACGCATTGCTCACTGTTGCCGGGTTCTTCATTTTATCAATTAGCGTCGTATCGCTCATCCGCACACCTTTTTGTTATCAGGCCAAACTTGTAGCGGGTTTGGCGGGATGCGGCAAGTATTGGCGGGCATATCGGCGGCCTAGCGCGGTTAATATGTCATACCCGATATCGGCGCAATCGCGCGCCAGCGCATCGATGTCTTGATGGGGGCCCAATATCTCGATCATATCGCCGGGCTTAGGTTTATCGCTCAGGTGGCCGGTGCCAATCGTCACAAGGTCCATCGATACGCGCCCTAGGACGGGGCAGGCCTGACCCTTGAAATAGACGCTGGCCTTATTCGATCCGGCGCGAAAAAACCCATCCGCATAGCCGAGCGCGATTGTCGCCGCGCTGCTATCTGCCGATACCGTATGGCTGGCGCCATATCCGACCGTGTCTCCTTTACGCAGAAGGCGGGTTTGCAGAACGGGCACCTCCAGCGATACCACCCTGTTCATCGGGTTGGCTGTTTCCGGTGTGGGATTTCCGCCATAAAGGGCATAGCCCGGACGCAGCAGATCATAATGCCAACGTTCATCACGGAAGAGGCCCGATGAATTGCACAGAGATTTTTGCGCGTCGGGGAAATGATGGGCGATTTGGGCGAACGTGTCGGCCTGCCGCGCGTTCATCGGATGGCCCGCTTCATCGGCGCAGGCAAAATGGCTCATCACCCCGATCATATGCAAGGGGGCGGCCTGTTCGGGATCGTCGATAAAATAGTGTATTTCTTGCGCATCAAGGCCCAGCCGGTTCATGCCCGTATCCACATGCAGCCAATAGGGAAGGGCGAAATTCTGGGCCTGCGAATAATCCCGCCAGCGCGCCATTTCTTCCAGGGAATTGATCACGGGGATCAGGTGGTGTTCGAGGTAAAAATCCTCTGCGCCCTGATACAATCCGCCCAGAATGGCGATCTGGGCGTCTTCGGCGATCATGCGGATGCCAGCGCCTTCATCGGGGGTGGCGACGAAAAACCGCTCGCATCCCTCGTCCAGCAGGGTTTGAACAACCTCGCGCGCGCCGAGTCCATAGCCATCCGCCTTGACCACGCCGGCGACGGCGGCGGTTTTGGCGATGTCCGCAATATTCCGGTAATTGGCGGCCAGAGCCGGCAAATTGATCGTCAGGGTTGGCTTGGTGAAAGTTCTTATTGACATAATTTATATTTTTCTGCTTAGTCTTATAGCCAGCCATACTATACCAAATTCAACACAGGAGGCGATGATTATGGCCCAATATCAGTTTCGTGCGGACATGAAAAAAGAAAAAGACTTGTTCTATGAAACCGTAGAGCGGGTAAGAAGAGTTTTTCTACCTATGCAGGAAAGCGATGTCTGGTTGTTTTTGATGAGTGACATGCGGACGCAGTTTAGCAGAGGCGAACAGCCTAAACTTCTGAAAGACATTCTAGATCAATTGCCGTTTATACCCGAAGAGGAGCGTGAGCGTGCAACGGCATTTATTCTGGATACATTGGACCATGCGCGAACGAACTTGCGAGAGCGGAATTTTAAAGACACCGATTTCGATTTGATTCGTAGAAAGTCGCCCATCAGAATTGCATTCTTGAACGTCAGCCAATCCATCGCCGAAGCCATGGTTCCTGCTTGTGAGCCATCTCCCTGTCTGCTCGATCGTAGCCGGGCATCTACGCGTAGCTCTACCCCAGATCCGAGAAACGGGTAATATTTACCGCTCGTCATTGCGAGGAGCGTATGCGACGAAGCAATCTAGAACAACTCGCAATAGAGGTCGCGCCAGTTCGGATTGCTTTTCTCGATCAATTCGACTTTCCTGCTACGTGACCCGCCCTTTATTTGCTTTTCACGTTGAATCGCTGACTCCATAGTGTCGTGTTGTTCATAATAGACCAGCAGTTTGCATCGGTACTTCGCAGTGAAACCCACAGATGTCCGGTTTTTATGATCGTGAACCCTTTTACTGAGGTTGCTTGTCACGCCGGTATAAATCGGCCCGTCCTTACGGCTTGCCATGAGATAAACGCGATTGCTTCGTCACGTTGTTCCTCGCAATGACGATGGATATTATTCGTAACGCTGGTCCAGGTCCGAAAAACGGGTGATGTTCGCATCGAAGAAGGTTTTCACGGTGCCGATCGGCCCGTGACGCTGTTTGGCGACGATAATTTCAGCGACATTCGCAGAATCGGCCAGCATTTTTTGCCATGCCTCATAGCGGTCATTGAATTTTGCGTCATCCTCGCCGGGCTTGCGGTCCGGCTCGGAGCGCGAAAGATAATATTCGTTCCGGTAAATAAACATGACGACGTCCGAGTCCTGTTCGATCGAGCCGGATTCACGCAAATCCGAGAGCATCGGGCGTTTGTCTTCACGTTGTTCAACACCGCGCGAAAGCTGGGACAGGGCAATCACAGGGATTTGTAATTCCTTGGCGATGGCTTTCAGGCCGCGCGTGATTTCCGAGACTTCCAGAACGCGGTTCTCCACCCCCTGCTTAGACCCCGTCCCACGTAGTAATTGCAGATAGTCGACGATCAGCAGATCCAGCCCGTGTTGGCGTTTCAGGCGGCGCGCGCGCGTGCGGACCGCACTGATCGAGAGGGCGGGCGTATCGTCGATGTAGAGCGGAATCTGGCTGAGCTTCTGGCTGGCCTCGATAAAGCGGCGAAAATCGGCTTCCTTGATGTCGCCCTTGCGGATGGCGTCGCCCGATATGCCGGACTGATCGGCGAGAATGCGCGTCGCAAGCTGGTCGTTCGACATCTCCAGCGAATAAAATCCGACGATACCGCCTTCCTTACCGCCGCTATCGGCATAGGCCTTTGCTGCATTAAAGGCGATGTTGACGGCCAGCGATGTTTTCCCCATCGACGGACGCGCGGCCAGAATCAACAGATCGGATTTGTGCAGCCCGCCCAGTTTCTGGTCGAGGTCGCGCAGGCCGGTCGTGACGCCGGTCACGTGGCTGTCGGCGTGAAAGGCCTTTTCAGCGATATCGATGGCCGTCAGGACCGAGCTGCGCAACGTCACAAAGCCGCTTTGCGCGCTGCCGGTTTCGGCAAGGGTAAAGAGTTTGGCTTCCGCGTTTTCAATCAGATTGTCGACATCCGTATCGATTTTCTGATCATGCGCTTCGGTCACCATTTCGGTGCCAAGCCCGATCAGCTGGCGGCGCATATGCAGGTTGTAAACGGTGCGCGCGTAATCCTTGGCATTATTGACCAGCGGTGTTTCATCTTGCAGCGCGAAGAGATAGTCCGCCCCGCCGACACCTGACAGCCCTTCATCTTTTTCAAAATATCCTTTGAGGATCACGGCATTGGCCGCCTGTCCGCGATCAATGACTTTGGTCAGCGCTTCGTAAATGCGCTGATGCGCAGGTTGGTAAAAATGCTCTGGCCGCAGGAAGTCATTGACATGCTCGAGCTGGCCGTTATCGACCAACAGCAGGCCGAGCAAGCCCTGTTCCGCTTCAAGGTTATGCGGTGCGACACGGTGCGCATCTGTCGCGCTTGGCGCGGGGCTGTTGGCTGGCTTTAAAGAGGCGATATCGGCATTCATAATAGAATCAGACTAGCAGGATAAACGGGTGAAACCTATAGCTTTAGCCCTGTGAATAGCGGGGATAGAGGGGATAGTTTCCAACCCCCTCACCCTCGCGGCTTGCGCCGCTATACCCTCTCCCTATGAGAGAGGGTGATCGAGCGATAAGCGAGGTCGGGTGAGGGGCAATAAAAACCCCGCACGAGGCGGGGTTTTTCGTGATCGGGTTGAAAGCGCAGATTACTCAGCAGCTTCTTCGCCTTCGGCCCCGGCTTCGTCCTCGGCAGCTTCTGCTTTCTTGGCGGCGCGCTTGGCCGATTTTTCCTGCGACTTGGCGCTGGCTTCCGCTTCTTCGGCGGCGGCTTCTGCTTCGTACGCTTTTTCGGCTTCGTAAGCCTCGGCATCCATCAGCTGGGCGCGCGCATCGGCTTCGGCGGCTTTTTCTTCTTGTGCCGTTTGTGCAATCAGAGCCTTACCGGTTTTTGCCTGTTGTTCGGCTTCTTCAGCCGTCCGTGCAATGTTAACCGTGATCGTGACTTTCACTTCAGCATGCAGGGCGATGGTCACAGGGAACAAGCCGATGGTTTTGAACGCCGTGTTCATCACCACCTGATTGCGCTGAACCGTTTCACCGGTCGCGGCGGCAATTGCATCAGCGATATCGCGCGAGGAAACGGAGCCGAACAATTGTCCACCTTCCGAAGCCTGGCGGATGATCGCCACTTTTGCGCCGTCGATTTTCTTGGCCGATTTTTCGGCTTCGACTTTCTTTTCATTGTTTACTTTTTCAATCGCGGATTTTTGCGCTTCAAAGTAGGCAATGTTCTGTTTCGTCGCACGCAGGGCCTTGTTCTGCGGCAACAGGAAGTTGCGCGCATAGCCGGGGCGTACAGTCACGACTTCGCCCATTGCGCCGAGGTGATCGACTTTTTCAAGCAGAATAACTTGGGTCGCCATGATTATCTCTCCTTCCCATAGCGTGTGTCGCCGTCTTGCGAGACATACGGCATCAGCGCCATGTAGCGCGCGCGCTTGATCGCTTGCGCCAGTTCACGTTGTTTCTTTTGCGATACGGCCGTAATGCGGCTTGGTACCATTTTGCCGCGCTCGGACACGAAACGGCCAAGCAGACGGACATCTTTCCAGTCAATCGCCGGAGCGTTTTCACCCGAGAACGGGCAGGTTTTGCGACGGCGGAAGAAAGTTTTTTTCGGTGTTTCAGCGGCAGACATTATGCGGCCTCTCTTTCATCGGAATCACGTGTGTCTTTGTCGAGAATCTTCGACGGGCCTTTGCTCGGCTCGTCCAGTTTGATCGATATGTAACGCATAACGTCTTCGTTCAGGCGCAGCGTACGCTCCATTTCGATCAGCGCCGGTGCCGGCGTATCGCTTTCGATCAGCACATAGTGCGCTTTACGGCTCTTGTTGATTTTATAGGCCAAGGTACGCAGGCCCCAGCTCTCGGTCTTGAGAACCTTACCATTGCCGTCCTTGATGATTTTTTCGCAATCGGCGGTCAGCGATTTGACCTGTGCATCGGACAAATCCTGCCGTGCGATAAACACGGTTTCATATATAGGCATGTTATCTCCTCTCGGATGTAAAGCCCGTTTTCGCCTAAAAACGAGCGAGGTTTCAGTTAGTAGGCCGCTTTATAGGTGGCGGCGGCGCGGGAA
>CAYSGL010000074.1:0-7277 GCA_964430725.1 uncultured Pseudobdellovibrionaceae bacterium | reverse complement strand
AAACTGTTACTAAATTACTCATATAATAAAAGAAAATAATAATGAAAATTTCTCTAAAAGACATTCAAGTAAAATTTGAATCTTTGTGCAATGGAACAGAAAACCGAAAAGAAATTTCAAGTTTTTCTATAAGAGCACAAAAATTAAACGATGATGGGCAGTTAGAGATTGACCCCCTACATAAGGAAAAGATTTGGGACGCACTGATGCGTTTAAGCATGGCCGATTTAGAAGTAGAAAAAGGAACATATCTTTATTCTATTGAAGATTTCATTGATTGGAAAAAAGATATTGATTTATCGTAACTTTTATCACGCATGAAACTGCAACGCCCCACGATTGTGCTTTTCGATATGGACGGCACGACCGTACGCCACGTTAATCCGAAAATGCTGGGCGCGCTGGAACGCATTGACGATATCATTTATGCCGCGACCCGTTTTGCGCACAAGAAAGATAACTTCGAATACGACACCGACCCGCCGACCGAACCGCGCCTGATCGTCCACCGCATGCTGCATCGGTTTCGCCGCCGCCCGGTCGAACAGATCGTCAAACCCTGCGCCGGTATTTTCAGCCTGCTCAACCTGCTACGTGATGCGGATATCCCCATCGGGATTGTCAGCAACGGGCTGGGCAAAGGGTACGGGTTCGACATCTTGCAAAAATTCGGGCTGGAACAATATTACCGATCCAAAACTTTCCGCGAGCATATCACCCACTCCAAGCCGCACCCCGAACCGATCCTGCGCGGCCTGACCCGCTTTAACCGTCCTATCACCGAGGACGATATTATCTGGTACATCGGCGATCGTCACAAAGATGTTATCGCCGCGCTCGAAGCCGACAAGCTATCGCCTGCGCGGATTATTCCCCTCGCCTACGGTATCAAGGCCGCTATCGCCATTCTCGAAAAACATCTCAGCCCCGATCACATCATCGTGAATTATTACGACTTCACCGCGAAAATACATCCGCTTTTAAAACAATAGATTATTGTCCGTCATTGCGAGCGACCAACGGGAGCGCGGCAATCTATACTATTTCAGATTGCTTCGTCGGCTTTGCCTCCTCGCAATGACGATACTGTTTGATTGAAACTTACTGAAACAACCCTAACGGCTCAACCGCCTGAACGCCGCTTGTCGCGCCCTGCCACGTCATAAGCCGCGCGCGCGCCGCGCCAAACCACTGGCCCATCGATACCTGCATTTCCATGAATTCGATTAATTGCTCCAACGCTCCTTTGGGATGCGGCAACATCACCACGCTTAGATCGGTACGATCCTTATACCCCAATTCCCGCGCGATATAATCCAGCGCATCCGTCTGACCGCCCAGCGCATCGACAAGGCCGCGCTCCTTCGCCTGTGCGCCCGTCCACGCGCGCCCTTTGGCCACCACACGTGCCTCTTCTTTGGTCATACCGCGCCCCTGCGCCACACGGTCGAGGAACTGGTCATATGTATCGTCGATCAGGTCATTCAGGCGCGCGCGCCCTGCCGCATCCAGCGGATCATTCATTGAAAACAGATCCGCATTCTCGCCATAGCGAATGGATTGCCAGTTTACACCAAGCATATCCCACAACCCGCCCAGCGATACTTTGCCCATCACCACGCCGATTGATCCGGTCAATGTCGACGGAGACGCGAAAATCGCATCGGCTGGCGCCGCCACCCAATATCCGCCCGAGGCCGCGACCGTCCCCATGGACACGACAACTTTTTTACCTTCTTCCTGCACTTTTAAAACGGCGCGACGGATGGTTTCGGATGCGCTGGGACTGCCGCCCGGTGAATCCACGCGCAACAAGACCGCCTTGATGCTGTCGTTTTCGGCAGCTTCATGCAAAGCCGCCGCAATATCGTCACTGGCCGCGCCGCCGACATCGCGCCCCGTGCCGGGGGCAATCATACCGACGACCTGCACCACGGCCACAGACGGACGTTTCTTTTTGACCGTTTCAGAATGATAGTAATCCAGCGGAACGTAAATATCCGCCTGACTGTCCGGCGCGCCGCTCACGGCTTGATCGATTTCATCAACCATGACATCGGCATAATCCAGCCGATCAATCAATTTTGCTTTTAGCGCCTCGTCACCGCTCATCACACCCAGATCGATATAGGATGCCAGCACCGATCGCGACATTTTGCGCTCACGCGCCACCGTATCCACAATCTGTGCAATATAATCGTCGACAATTGATTGATAACTTTCACGGCTGGCCGGCGACATCTCATGGGCGGTAAAATTTTCCATCGCGCTTTTATACTCTTCACGCTGCAGGAATTCGGGCCGGGCGCCGATTTTATCCAGCACCGCCCGCGCATAGGGCATTTCCAAGGATATGCCCGTCATGGCCAACATGCCGACCGGCTGCATCCATACCTCATCAAACGCGCTGGCCAGATAATATAACGATAACCCGTACCCATAATCGGCGAAGGACGCCGTATAGAATTTCGTGAATTTTCCGGTGGCGCGAAACCGCAGAATCGCGTTCCGCAATTCTTGTACCTGCGTCAACGTCACATCCCCGCTCTTCAGGCTTAGGACGAACCCTTTGACGCGATGATCCTTGGCTGCCGCATCCAGACGCGCAATCACGTCATGCAAGGTCGGCTGCCGGTACGGAAACGGATCGAACACGCTGGGCGCGCCCGCCTTTTCCACAAGCCCCTGATCCATCTTCAAAACCAGAACCATTTCATCCGGTAATCGAGTCTTGCCGCCCGAACCGATCGTCATCACCACGATGGCACTCAAGACGATCCATACCAGCATGATCGCCCCCAACACCATACAGGTCCGCTTGAGCGCCTTGCCCGCAATCCGCCCTATATTCCAGCGTTTTTTACGAATAGCGGCAGGGTCGGGACGGCGGCGGTAGAAAAGAGAGCGTTTCATCATGGTGCCGATTGTACTCAGCCGCTTCCCTCCTGTCATCCGGAACAAGATCCACAGAGAAAAAATACGAAATATGAATTTTTTCCTTGACAAGAAAGGAATTAATACCTATATATGGGATAGACAAACCGGTTTGTCGCCGTTTGTGTCCGAAAGGCGGGTATGTTGGTAATTCTTCATATGCTGACGAACGGTCCAAGGCGACTTGAAAAGTGAACGAAAAGCCTGCATGGGCCCATGTTTTTTTTATTTGGATATTGGAATTTGGAAACGCAAAAGAATGGAAGACAGGAAAGAAAAAAGACCGCAAGCAATAAATCGAACGCCATCGGGACAATCATCATCTTGATTTACCGTTCCTCTGGCCGTTATAGATAAACAATGACAACAACACCTCGCACCCTCTTCCAGAAAATCTGGGACGATCACGTCATTCACCGTGACGAGAACGGCACCTGCCTTCTCTATATCGACCGCCATCTCGTCCATGAAGTGACATCGCCGCAAGCCTTTGAAGGGCTTCGTATGGCTGGCCGCCCTGTGCGCCGCCCCGATGCGACGCTGGCCGTGTGCGACCACAATGTCCCGACGACCGATCGCTCCCTGCCCATCGAAGATGAACAGAGCCGCATTCAGGTCGAAGCGCTCTATCAAAACTGCGCCGATTTCAACGTGCCACTGTTCGATATGCGCGATAAGCGCCAGGGCATCGTCCACATTATCGGCCCCGAACAGGGCTTCACCCAACCCGGCATGACCATCGTTTGCGGCGATTCCCACACATCGACGCATGGCGCGTTCGGCGCGCTGGCCTTCGGCATTGGTACATCGGAGGTCGAGCACGTCCTTGCGACCCAGACCATCATTCAGAAACCCGCAAAATCCATGCGCATCACCGTTGACGGACAATTGCCTGACGGCGTGACCGCGAAAGACATGATCCTGGCTATTATCGGTGAAATCGGGACGGCGGGCGGCACCGGCTATGTCATCGAATATGCGGGGGACGCCGTCCGCGCACTATCTATGGAAGGGCGCATGACCATGTGCAACATGTCGATTGAGGGTGGCGCGCGCGCCGGCATGATCGCGCCGGACGATACAACATTCGCTTATATGAAGGACCGCCCGATGGCCCCCAAAGGCGATGCGTGGGATAAAGCCGTTGCCTATTGGCGCACACTGGCATCGGATGAAGGCGCGACCTATGACCGCGAAGTCACCTTGCGCGCCGAAGATATCGCACCGACCGTCACGTGGGGCACCACCCCCGAAGATGTCGTGCCGATCACGGGCGTGGTTCCCTCGCCGGATGATTTTTCAGATGCGGCAAAACGCGCCTCGGTGGAACGCATGCTCGATTACATGGATTTAAAACCCGGTTCGAATATGACCGACATTACGCTCGATAAAATCTTTATCGGGTCCTGCACCAATGGCCGCATCGAAGATCTGCGCGAAGTCGCGCGCATCGTCGAAGGCAAAAAAATCGCATCCAACATCAAGGCCGCGATGGTCGTCCCCGGCTCCGGCCTTGTCAAAGAACAAGCCGAGCAAGAGGGCATTGCCGATATCTTGAAAGCGGCTGGCTTCGATTGGCGCGAACCCGGCTGTTCCATGTGTCTTGGCATGAACCCCGACCAGCTCTCGCCGGGCGAGCGTTGCGCGTCCACCTCGAACCGCAACTTCGAAGGGCGCCAGGGACGCGGCGGACGCACGCACCTGCTCTCTCCCGCCATGGCCGCCGCCGCCGCCATCACCGGAAAATTAACCGATATCCGTGATCTTTAATATTGACATAATACAATAGCATCTATATTGTATTGATCTCTATCTGGCCTACAAAACAGGAGTTACTATGTCCCTAAAACGTTCTTTCGCGCCCATGGCCGTCGCCCTGTCAATGATGGCGGCCCCTGGCGCCCTTGCAGAACAGGCCCCGCCGCCGCCTTCCGAAGAGATGGCGTGCAATGAAGCCGTTCAGAATCTGCTTCGGCAAAACATGCGCCCCTCTGACGAAAATGAACAAGTGCGCCTTATCGCGGTGAACACGAAAGAGGCCATCTTAAATCTGGCAACGGTCAATTTTCGACAACCTGAAGCCGCCGATCAGGAAGCCATCAAACAGGTTCAGGAAGGATTGAATCGTTATTACACAGCGCTGGGAAAGGACGCGCCTTTTTTCTCACTGATCGACGTAGACGGAAATTTCGATCCACGCACAGCCGAAGCGGTTATCGCTTTCGCGCAAGACGAAAAACTGGATACCCTTCTCACAGGCGATGTATCGTTACCTCCCCTTAAGGGCGTCAACAGGCTGGGATTACTTCGGCATCAATTAAACCTGCAAGCACCACAAATTTATGCAGCGGCCTTGTTGGGAATTGCACAAACGCGCCAGACTGAAGTCTGTTTTGTCCGCCATGACGCCGAGATGCTAGCCGAAGCGCTCGACAGGCGAACTGAAACGGCCCAACAACTGGTAGAACAATTACGAAACACCATAAAAAAATGGGAAGAAGAATATAAGTTAAGACAACAAGAGAAACTTTACCGTCAGCATCCCAAATCGTTTTTTGGTAAAAAACAGGAAATATACGATATGCTGCCAAACCGTCTCCCAGAAGCAAGATTATAAGATAAAACGGACCAAATTTGTGCCTTGCGTCATAAATCCGTATACTATAGGGAAAACGGGATAATAGAGGTGAGGCTATGTTCAATCCGGCAGGGTTCGATTTAATCGCACTGGACGATGTGATCGAGAGCTATGATTACGACTCCGATCCCATCTTGCAAAATCATTTCCGGCCCATCGAGGATGCGCTGTGGGCGCTCATTGAAAATTACGGGGCCGGCGTCAATAATTTCGGTCAGGACATGGCCGCCCACCTGCGCCGCACATCGCTCGACGGCATGAAATTTATGACCGGCGCGCTGGGGTTTTCCACGCGGGCGGGGCGCAATTTCCACGCTGCCAACCTGTTCCATGATCTGGGCAAAATCCACAGCGATTACGATCCGGTCCTCTGGAGCCTGCCGCACCGCCCAACCGATGCCGAGCGCGCGGAAAAACGCAAACATACGCTGCGCGGGCCGCAGGTATTTGCCGCCGCCCTGCATGACGCCCCGCGCGCATTGCTGGATCATCCGCATATCAAGATCGTTATTCCGGCCCTTCAGCTGTTCCATCACGAGCGGATCGACGGCAACGGCCCGTTCCGCAAAGCCGGCGACATGCTGGGACACGTCATCAAAATGGCCGCGATTATCGATGCCAAGGACGGCGATATGAAATATCACGCCCATCAAAATTTCCGCCGCACCGAGCGCGAAGCCCTTTTGCGGATGAAATCCCTGCCCGATTACGACCCGAAGGGCAAATATGACGGCGCGTTCGATGAGATGCTGGACGCCTATATCGCCTATCGCGAAGATCAGACCGGCGAGTCGATATATCCGACTGGACAGCGCGCCCGCGCATGAATATTTTTACCATCAAGCATCGTCTTCTATATTGTCATCCTCCGGCTTGACCGGAGGATCCAGAGCCACACGCGCTGGGTTCCCCGCCTGCGCGGGGAATGACCTCTTTGGTACTGAGCGCTGGGTGTCCTTGGCGGTTCAATCAATAAGGGCTTCAAATATAGCCCTTCATACGTTATAAAAATCCATGCAAAAATTTACGACTTTTACCGGAATCGCCGCGCCGCTGCGCATGATGAATATCGACACCGATATCATCATCCCCAAACAGTTTTTGAAAACCATCAAACGCACCGGCCTTGGCATCTATGCTTTTAACGATATCCGCTATCACGAGGACGGGTCGGAACGCGCCGATTTCGTGCTGAACAAACCGGATTATCGCGGTGCGCCGATTTTAATCACGGGCGAGAATTTTGGCTGCGGCTCCTCGCGCGAACATGCGCCGTGGGCGATCGATGACATGGGCATCCGCGTGATTATCGCGCCAAGCTTCGCCGATATCTTTTACAACAACTCGTTTAAAAACGGCCTGCTGCCGATCATCCTGCCTAAGGAACAGGTCGAACAATTGATGGTATCGGCGGAAAAAGAACCCGCCGCCCCAATCACCATCGATCTGGACAAACAGACCGTGACACGCGGCAACCAGTTCACCTTTACCTTTGATATCGACCCGTTCCGCAAGCATTGTTTGATGAACGGCCTTGATGATATCGGCCTGACGCAGGAAAAAAACACTTTCATCGCCGAGTTTGAAAACACCGACAAACAAAAACGCCCGTGGCTTTATTAAGGAGCTGCAAGGTGCAAGTTTCAAGTTTCAAGACTGACAAAAGACAAAACCACAGGGACTTACTGATATATCAGCGTGCCTA
>CAYSGL010000073.1:0-7329 GCA_964430725.1 uncultured Pseudobdellovibrionaceae bacterium | reverse complement strand
GAGCGCTGCAACGCTCCGACCGCGAGACATCCCCTCGCATGACCGTAACCGGCCGTGTTGCGGCCATCACACCTGCTCGATCGAGCAGAACGATCATGCGAGAGGAATTTTAAAAAATGGTGAACGATCGCCCCGTATCTCCCGCCGAACCCGTCGCGCCCTATCTGGGCGGCAAGAAAAACCTTGCCGGACGGCTGGTGGACATCATTCATCGTACCCCCCATACAACCTATGCCGAGGTATTCGTCGGCATGGGCGGCGTGTTTTTCCGCCGCCGCCGAAGGCCACAAGCCGAAATTATCAACGATTACAGCCGTGATGTGGCTAATCTGTTTCGTATCCTGCAGCGCCATTACCCGCAATTTCTTGATACAATCAAATGGCAGCTGTCGGGCCGCGCTGAGTTTGAACGGTTAATGGCGGTTAATCCGGATACACTGACGGATCTCGAACGGGCCGCCCGATTCCTGTATCTGCAACGCCTGGCTTTTGGCGGAAAAATCGCCGGCCGCAATTTTGGGGTTTCTGCCGGTCGCCCTGCACGCTTCGATCTGACGAAACTGGTGCCGATGCTCGAGGATGTTCACGATCGGCTTGCTGGCGTCACGATCGAATGTCTCGATTATAAGGACTTTATCAGCAGATATGACGGGTCGGATGTGCTGTTTTATCTCGATCCGCCCTATTATGGCTGCGAGGGCGATTACGGTGTGCATCTTTTCAGCCGTGATGAATTTACCGTCATGGCTGCGCAGCTGGCCGGCCTGCAAGGAAGATTCCTGTTATCCCTGAACGATCATCCGGCCGTCCGCGAAATATTTAAGGGTTTTGAGATCAGGGCGGTGGAGACAACCTACTCGATCACCCAGAACGGCACACAGGCGGCGAGCGAGCTCATCATCGCCAACTACAAGGCGGTTCACCAATTCGAGCAGACCGCTTTGCTCTAGATTTTCTTCATTGTCCTCCCTAAACTATCCCCGATCGCATCGCGCGGTCGGGGATTTTTTTTTGGATAAGTGACAAGTTTGTGACAAGTGAAATAGAATTTTCTTTTTATTCAATAGCTTAATTCCATTAAAAAGGGGAATCATAATCCCTGTGTCGGGGGTTCAAGTCCCTCCACCGCCACCAACGCCTCCCTTTCAAATTCATTATCATACTGAGAAAAATAATTTACTTACAGCTAAGCGAGCATATCTATCTGTTTTCTATTGTTGCGAGTAGTGGCTCAGGCCGTTGTCGTTACATGGATTCGATTCTTCCATGGGCTGAACCAAGCTTGCGCTTCTATGACCCGCCTCAAGGTCGTTGACGATGTTTTTCGTCAGACTAATAAGATGCCGGATGACCTCGTTATCTGCCGATGTTTGCCTGTCGAGTACATCGAACATCATTCGCAGATCGTTGATATGATATTTGCAGCGATTATACGCCATCGAGCATAGAAGCAATTGTGTACAGATTACCCTCTTGTCCATTGAAGCCTCCCCAAAGCAACAAAAGCAAAGATAACTTTACTATATATAAAATTATCCATGGGAGCAAGCTTTTTCTTGATATTATAGAAAGAACACTTTATAAAAAGAAAAGAGAAAGATGTTTTCTGAGATATTTCAATGATTAAGCCCGAACAATCCCGCGCCGCGCGAGGCCTTCTAGGTTGGACGCAAGAAGCTCTTGCCAAGGAAGTCGGCGTTTCCAAGGTATCCATTAACAACTTTGAGCGGGGACAAACAGACCTGAAAAGCGATACCCTTAAATCGCTTGAAGCCGCTTTCGAGCGTCACGATATTGAGTTTCCCGATGCATATGGCGTAAGACGCCGGACAGAGAATGTGCAGGTTTTAAAAGGGCCTGAATGTCTCAATATCCTATGGGACGATATATTCAACACGCTAAAGAATACAGGCGGCGAAGTTCTCATTACGAACGTGGATGAGAAAAGGACGCTGGATATAGAACAGGACAAGCTGATCCAGCACCTTGATAGGCTCAAGCAATACGGCATTAAAGAGCGCCTTTTGTCGTGTGAGGGGGATGATTTCTTCCTTATGCCAAAAGAATATTACCGCTGGATATCCGAAGAGTTATTCACCTTTGGCTCATCTACCTACATTTACGCCGACCGTGTCGCCTTCCAAATTTGGCGCGAGAATATGATCGTGCTCATTCAGAGCAAAGAAGCGCACGCCGCCGAAAAGAAACGGTTCGAGCATCTCTGGGACAATGCCAAGCTCCCTGATTAAAATTCTCCAGTGATAACCTTTAATTAACGTTTTACATATAAAACAACTCTAGGTTGCAGTTATGATTATAAAAATAACCATAAGATGCAGTGTGGGGATATTAAGTTTTATGTGTGGGGCGTATTACTATGTTAGATATTGCTAATAAATCGGGCATCATTACCGATCTTGCCGATACTTTTGCAAAATTAAGCAACCACCCTGACAGCTATGTCGGTTCGTTGGGATATTACCTGCTCACAGGACGCAAGGGAGGACAGCTTTATCAGGATGGGAACAGCTACTTGGTTGTCTGCCAGCATCCTCACGTCGAAGATAAATTGCTCGTATTTCCTGAAATCAACGGTGATGGTTCTTTGACTGCCACCGTCCTGAGTAACATTGAGGTGCCAAGAAACGGCATACAACTCGCGCGCTATGCCGATACAGACCTTTTCAAGCTAGATCTGGCCTTTGATAGGCAATCATCGGCAAAAAACATTCTGCTCAAACAGGTCGAAGAAGAGATTCTGGACTGGAAACATCCTATTCGTGTGCTCGATACCCGAAAAACAGCTTATATGCAGGGAAAACCCTTTGATAAGCTACGCAATAAGTACAATAAGGTGGCTGGAGAGCTGGAGTGCATACCGTTGCATTCAGAGCACGGCTACCGCGCCATGCGCTCCAGTCTGATGTTTTGGGTTGGTGCCATGATCTATTGCGGCAAAGAAACGGGCCATGATCTGACGGGCTTTTATCAGACGCTTTTTAAAGCCATCAGGGAATATCCCGCCATGTTTGACGGACTTGTTTTCTTGCAACATGGGGAACCCGCTGGCTTTACGATCTGGGATCAGCCTGTGCAGGGAACGGTGAACGCTTTGGCAGGCTTAAGCCGCATGTCGGTAAAGGGTATGGCTGAATTTCAGATGGTAACGGCCTGCCGCACACTCGCTGAACAGGGCATCCATTCGTATAATCTTGGTGGCTCAGAAACCGAGGGGCTGGATCGATACAAGATGAAGTACCAGCCTTCCCGCTCTATCCCGCTCAAATCCTATGAAGTTGTTTTCAAGGACAACCTCACGAAGGATTTGACGGTTTGGAATTTGCCATGTCTTGAAAATTCACCCAACTAGGAGAACACGATGTCGAATATATCTTACCTACATGGCAATGGATGCCACTACGGCGTAACAATCCATGGCATACAGCGTATGGTTCATATGCAGTCCAAGAGGCTAGGCACCGTCTTAACTGGTCTTCAAAAACTGGAACAGAAAAGCTTGTCCCCCAGAAGCAAAAATCGCTTTAAACAAGCACAATTATATTTACTGCTGGCCCGGCAGGAAATAGAGGATGCTCTGGATGAAGAACGAAGAAGAATGTTAAGAAAAGATCGGTAGGGCCAGACGCCAGGCCGGCTTGACGTTCCTAGCGAGGCTACTCAATGTTCGCTCCGCTGTGAAAAAGCCAATGCCCCTTACTGATCTGTGACGATATCCAGAGTCAGGCCTTTGGGCTTGCGCTTGCGGTCGGGTTGCGGCGATGCGTCCGGTTCAGCCGGAATAAACCACAGCTCGGACTCCGGCGCCGGTTCTGGCTCCGGCTTCATCTCTGCTTCTTTTTGTGCCGCATCAAGCATTGTCTCAACCATATCCAAAGACGGATGATGATCCAGAGAGGCATGCCACAATGATGAGTCCGGCTCTAAAAAGTGGAAATGATAATTTGGATGGTGTTCATAATGGTTAGCCTGATACAGATCGCCCGGCTCGTGCAGGCTTGGCACATATATGTGGACGGGGATGTGCGGTTCGTCCGCCATATCCTGCAAGGACAGATCGACTTCCTGATCATAACCGTGCGCCTTGATATAATGAACTTCGACCGGCTCAACGTCATGCGCGCGCGCCGGTTTTTGCTCTCGCCTTTCAAGCGTCTCTTCCAGCGCCTCTTCTTCCAGATCGGGAGCCGGAATAAACGAGACGCGCACGACCGCCTGCCACATGCCATTCACCTCGATCACCTGCATGACATGGATCACGATGGCGGGGGCCAGATCGTCGAAATCGGACGCCGCCTCTGCAATGGCAAGAGCGACCGCTTCGTCCCGGCTTGACGCAGGAGGGCCTTGTAGACTGAAAACCGACATAGCTTTTTATATAGATGCCCATGGGCGGGATTGGTATAGAGGAGCTGGCTTTTTTTGAAAACGCACCAATAGAACAGCATTATGTCTTATATTATGCCCTTATGCCGCTGGCTGGCGCGCCCTGTCCTGCTTTTTTACGCCCTGCCCTGGCTGATTGTCCTGCTGATTGCGGGGACGCTGGCGCAGGCGGAGATCGGGCTGTATGCCGCGCACCAACACTATTTCGCGGCATGGGTGTTGTGGTGGGGATATCTGCCGCTCCCCGGCACCTATCTGACGTTAACGCTGATCACCCTGAGCCTGAGCGCAAAATTCGTGCTCGGCAGCCCGTGGAAAGCCGCCAAGCTGGGCACCACGCTTACCCATCTGGGCGTTCTCGTGCTTCTGTACGGCGGGATGATTACCGCCCTGACCCAGCAAGAGGGCTTTATGGTCATCACGGAAGGGGCGCAGGCCGATACCACCGCCGATTACCATGCGCGTGTCCTGAAAATCTATCAAGACGAGGCGCTGGCGATGCAGATCCCCTTTGACCGACTGACAGTCGGCCAAGCGGTTGCGGATATTCCCTTTTCCCTGACCCCGCGCCTCCTCTGCGCCAATTGTTCGGCAGAAGAGGTTGCGGACGATGACACAGACATGCCGCGCCACGGCATGGCGGAAAAGGTCGAGTTGCGCGCCCTGCCGCGCGAAAAAGAAAACGAGTTGAATTTATCGGGCATGATGTTCGATGTCACAGGTACGGCCACCACAGACGGGCGTTACGCCACGCTGGAAGACGTGCCGATGATTCCCCGCTTCGAGAAAGACGGCCATGTGTACGGTGTGCAGATGGGACGGCGCGTCAGCGCCCTGCCTTTTTCCATTGAGTTGGTTGATTTTGCGCGCGACAACTACCCCGGCAGCGACGAGGCAAGGGCTTATCATTCAGATATTATCGTCCATGACGGCCCGCTTAGCTGGCCGGTCAGGATAGAGATGAACGCGCCGCTGCGGTATCAGGGATATACGCTGTATCAGGCCTCTTACGGGATGACGCCGGACGGACGCGAGCGGACGGTTCTGAGCGTCGTGCGCAATAAAGGATGGCTGTTTCCCTATCTGGCCAGTGCGATTATTTTTGCCGGATTGTGTGTGCATTTGTTCCAGCGCTTTTCAAGAGGGCGGAGCGCATGAAGATATTGTTCGCGCTCTGGCTTGTCCTGTTCGCCGCGCCTGCGTCCGCCGCCGGTATGGATTATGGAGATTTTAAAAGTCTGCCCATCCTGCATGATGGCCGTATCAAACCGCTGGATAGTTTTGCCCGCCACTCCCTCCAGATATTTTCGGGCAAAGAGCGCGCCAACGGCCAGCCGGCCATTGATTGGCTGGCGCGGACGATTTTCGAACCCGGCCATGCGGCAGATGACAAAATATTCCTTGTGCGCCACCCATCCGCACTGGGCCTGGGCGATGATCAACGCGAAATTTCTTATCTGACGCTCAGCGCCGCGCTCGATAAAAAGGCCGATATTATCCGCACGCTGGCGCAAACGGACCCGCGCAAATGGAACGCCGATCAACAGGCCCTGATGCGTTATCGCGATGCTGCGCTGGCCTACGGCGCGATGCTGCGCAGCCTGACAAACGTGCTGCCGCTGGCAGAGGACCCGCCGGAAAGCCTGAAGATCGAAGGACAGAACCTGACCTATGCGGATCTGATCCCGCATATCGACACGATCGAGGCGCGCGTCAAAGCCATCGTCGCAGAGAAGGGCGAAGACCCCATCCATTACACCGACGATGAAAAACAGGTGGCGACCTTTGCGTGGCAGTTGAATATTTTAGGACGCGCGGGCGAACAAAATGCTTTTTTCCGCGTGATACCGACCGGCACAGAGGAATGGCTGTCACCGTGGATTGCGGCGCAGGACCATCCCGATCTTGGCCGGTGGCGTGCGCTGGCACAGGCATGGCACACACAGAATCAGACGGCATGGGCGCAAATCACCGATCAGCTTCGTGCACAAAACGGCCATGCCCGATTGACGGCGGAAGTTTTATACAACCAGTTTCACCCGCTGGGGCTGGCGATGCTGCTGTATCTGTTCGTTTTCCTATGCACCAGCCTGCATATGATTACTGGTCGGCGCTTTTTGTACCGCGCCGCGTTTAGCGCCGTGATCATCGCCCTGATCGCCAATTTTGCCGCCATCGCTTTGCGGGTTTTCATTCTCGACCGCCCACCTGTCGGCACCTTATATGAATCGATTATATTCGTGGCGGCGATTGCCGCGCTGGGCGGCGCCCTGTTTGAAAAACGCGACCGGCAGGGCCGTGGCTTGCTGGCCGCCGCCCTATCGGGGGGACTCCTTTTATTTATCGCCAGCGCCTTTGCCACAGATGATACGATGCGGGTTCTGGTTGCGGTCCTGAATACCAATTTCTGGCTGGCGACCCATGTGCTGACCATCACCATCGGCTATGGATGGTGCATCCTGACGGCCCTGTTTGCGCATTTTTATTTGCTGTCGCGCGCACGCGGCAGCTTAAGCGCGGTCCAGCATGTCAAGATGATGCGCATGGTGAAATCGCTCGCCTTGATAGCCTTACTCTTTACAACGGTCGGCACGATACTGGGCGGGATCTGGGCGGATCAAAGCTGGGGGCGTTTCTGGGGATGGGACCCGAAAGAAAACGGGGCGCTGCTGATCGTCCTGTGGTTGGCATGGGGCCTGCACGGATCGATCGCGGGGCAACTCAAGGCCCGCGCGTTCATGTCCTGTATGGCCACCTTAACAATCGTCGTGGCGCTGGCCTGGTTCGGGGTTAATCTATTGAATACGGGCCTGCACTCATACGGCTTTATTGAGGGCGTGGCCGTGGCATTGTTCGGCTTTATCGCACTAGAGCTTTTCCTGATCGGCGGCCTGTGGCACATCGCGTGGAGGCGCGACAAACAAT